>SMVY01000154.1 GCA_004357415.1 Gemmatimonadota bacterium | reverse complement strand
GATGAGATTCGATTCATCGGCATACTTGGCCACCAGGCGCAGGGTCTTCTTTTCGCCCCCGCCACCAATCATGATCGGGATCTTCGATAGCGGCGCGGGTTCGTTCAACGCATCCACCGCGGTGTAGAACTTCCCGTCCACCGTGGGTCGCTCGCCGCGAAGCATCGGCGCGATGATCGAAAGCGCTTCGTCGAGCTTCTCGAAACGCTCCGACAACGTGCCGAACCTAAAACCCAGCCCCACGTGTTCCGCCTCGAACCAACCCGCACCGATACCGAGGGTTGCGCGGCCATGTGACACGTGGTCGAGTGTGGTGACGGTTTTCGCGAGCAGCGCCGGGTTTCGATAGGTATTCCCGGTAACGAGCGCGGAGAGCCGAACCTTCTCCGTGTGCTGCGCAAGCGCCGAGAGCATCGAGTAACACTCGAACATCGGCTCATCCGGGGCACCGATGCCGGGCAGTTGATAGAAGTGGTCCATCACCAGGACGCGGTCGTAGCCGGCCGCTTCCGCGGCTTTTGCCTGAACCACCACGTTGTCGAAGATCTCCGCCGGCGTCGTGTCCGGATAGGTGAAATTCGGGATCTGATAACCGAGTCGCGTCATGCCGTACGTCCTTGGCCCCACCGAGCATCAGAAGAATAACCGACTGACGGCCTGACTTCCCGCAGCGAGGGCCCAATGACAGATCCGCAGCCAGTCGCCAGACCGAAAAACACCGCCAACGACGACAGCAGCGCGATGGCACCTTACTCTGTTCAAGTCTGCCACGGGTATCACGCTGCTGATCACCGGGGTGGCATGAGTATGTTCGAGGTTGCGACTCTATAGAATGGTTGGCCCGTCAACGTCCTCTGAACGCCAGGGCTTCTCGAGCCTTGATCGCGCAATAGACCCGTTCGTCTACCAACCCGATTGCTGGGACCAGGTAGTACGTTCGTTTCCACGGGCTACGCGAAAGGGACTTGTAGCAGGCCTGGGCCAGTTCGTGCTGTTGTTGCAGTTTGATGAACTCCAGTGTCCCGGGCCGCGGTCCGCTGGACGCACACGCCGAGAGCATAACAGCCAGGACCAGTGCCACTCCGCCAGTTTCGAAAAGATGCATGGTTGCCACTCCTCAGGAGCGCCTGACCTCGCAAAGCGTAGCGGAGCAACGCGATTCTTCCTGGCATCAACCTGCAGAACACGCCGCTTCCATCGTATTTTCAATGATTTTCCATGGTTGCAGGCAACTTCCTCCATACTCAGGCGGCCCACTCGCCCGGGGAGTGCATCGACCTCAGTCGAAACCCCCGGCGAGGTCGGCCAGCGCCTGGGCACCGCCGCGAAACACCGGCCATCCGTCGCCCGGCAGCACGGCTTCGATCCGCGGCAACTCCGTGAGACGCCTGAGCGATGCGATCGCCTGTTGCTTGTCCGAGAGTTTCGGGTCGGGCAGCAGACAGAGACTGCCAGCTTCGTGTGCCCGGATCAGATCGCCGGTGATGAGCGTGGTCTCTTCGAGCAGCAGCGCGAGCTCTCCGGGTGTTTTGGATCCGTACAGCGTCATGACGGTGAGCCCCGGCACCACCACGTCGCCGTCGCTCAGCCAGCCATCGCATTCGAACTGAACACGTTCATCTGCGGGGCCCAGAATGCGCGCACCGGTGGCCTCGGCCAGGGGTTTCGACGCGCGGACGTGATCCGAATTGGTGATGACAATCGTGTCCACGGACCCGAGTTGCTCGAGGTGCGCCCGGTCGTGGTCGCTCAACGGCAACGGGTCGATGACCACGTTGCCGCCCGGGCGCACCCACACCACGCTATGGAAATCGATGTTGAGGCGCTCGTCGAACACAGACCAACCGTAGAGGTCGTCTCGGTGCAGGCGTTTCATGAACTAATCCTCCCTCCGTGCATCCTCACCGTTCCCGATCGAGCCCCAGTGCCACACGATCCGGATAGCCGAGCGCGACCAGAAACATAACGCTCTTGCCCGCCGCGTGGGGCGAGAAGAACTCCGTCACCTCGTCATCGAAAAAGGTGAGTCCAGTCGCTCCGAACCCCTGAGCGTAGGCGCCCAGATACATGCGACCCCCGATAATGCCCCCCTCGAGCTGTGCTGCGCGATAGCCGCGGTTGCCAAGCTGTCCAAGCACCGCCGACAGTGCGCAGAGGGAGTAGACGTTCACGGCCGCGTCACCCGCCAGGGCCTGGCCAAGGTCCAGCCGCGCGGCGATCGCGCGGAAATCCCCTGCGCGCAGCAGCTCCAGGGAACGCTCCTCGCGCCGGTAATAGTAGGCACCCGGCGCGAGCCCTTCGACCGCGTGCACGATCAGGTAGTGATCCAGCAACGTCGACCCAGGCGCCAGAATGTCCGCGGCCACGCCTCGCGTGGCGTGGTCGAGCACCGCGCACAGTGCGGGGAACGCGATCGCGCGAGTGCGATCGAATGCACGGGTAGATCCGCGCCTGCGAATCACCTCGATGAGCGAGCGCCGCGTCAGGTCGGCGTCTTCCATCGACGCAAGCGGGCGCAACGTTGCGCGCGTTACGTTCGATGGCGGGATAGTCAGCGGACTTCGCCACGCTGCCACGGCCGCCGGATCCACCAGCGACGACGCTTGCTGCATCTCACGAATCGCCGGGTAGTCGACTTCCGAGCGCGACAGCGTTTCGGTCGGAAGCGCCAGGGTCGGCATGGGCGGAGCCGAGGGTATGGGCGTCTTGGTGCCGCCGAGCGGTACGAGTGTGAGCGGCGCTTCACGGGCCGTATCCAGCCCCAGCAATGCGGCGACGCCTGCGTCGACGAAACCGAGCACGACCCTGGGCTGCAACAACTCGGCATCCGCTGCGGCGAGCAGATTGGCGTGCAAGGTGCCCGCATCCCAGAAGCAATGCCGGTAGGCCCTTGCCTGGTATTTCCAGGCGTTTCGCCAATAGGTGGACGCACTCACCAGGACGGCAGGAGCCCGAGCGATCCGTGCCTCCATGCCGGAGGCTTCCGCCAGCACCGCACGGTAGTCGCCTGCGCGCAGCCGGTGCAGCGCGAAATCGTGGGGCCCGAAGTGATACACGCCGGCCGGAAGTCCCGGCAGCTCGCCGGTCACAAGATAGAGATCGATGTGATAGAGCGCCCCGGTGTTCGGATAGGCGCGAAAGCGCATCTCGCCGCCACCGGCAAGACGCTTGCGCTTGATCACCCCCGCAGCGAGGTAGAGGGTCCGCGCGAGCACATCGAGATCCGGAATCCGTTCACCGACACCTGGATCCCCGGTATCGGTGGGCGGCGTCCCCATGAGGTCGAGCAACGGTTGCGTCGCGGCCGCCAGAACATCCGGATCGGCGGGCAAGGCTACGGACTCGACGTCGCGATAGATCTTGAACGGCCGGGGTTGGTTGCTCCAGTCGAGCACGTGTGAGTCGCGACGCAGCTTGGCCTGACTGTGGTTGGTCGCCTCGTGATAACGAAGGGCAGTTTCCATATCCAGTCTATTTGGTCGGCGGCGTGTGCTCCGTATCGCGTTCCGCACCGAGGGTGTGCAATGCCTGGAGCACCAGATCGAACATCTCGGGGCGAAGCACCGTCATGCCGGCCTCCTCCTCCGCCACCTCCAGCTCACGAGCGTCGTATTCCCACCGGCGCAGGATCTCGATCTGCTGATCGCGGGTCAGACTCTGGTCGGCAACGACGTCGCTCGGATCTGTGTACACCATCGTCGGGTCCAGCAGGGCTTTCTCTAAATCGGTCATGGCGCTCCCCCTGAGGGTCACACGGTGTTTGCAACCCTCCAATGGATATTAGCACCGCACGCGTGAGGCGGCCTTCAGCCGACGATCGCAAACTCAGTGCCGTGGGCATCGACGAAGGCGTCGTAGATTTTCCGGTTCTCCGGGACGTCCGCCTTTCCGTTCCGGTAATCGTAGAAGCTCGGGAAGTACCAGACGAGGGTGGATTCCCCCGACGGCTCCGGCGTCTGAAAGAACTGCAGATGCGGTGTCTCCTCGGGCTCCCGGGCAATTCGAGCCGAGCGCAGCATTGCACGTCGCAGGTGCAGGTGGCTCTGCGATTCCGGACTGGAGGCGCCCTCATGGTAGACGGTGATCCATTCCTCGGTCGGGCTCAGATAGAGATCGTCGCCCCGGAGCTCCATCGAGCCGTGAGCGTTCTCGAGAATGAAGGCCCCTCGGCACGCGATGAGCTCGGTGAGGAGCTCTTCGAGCACTACCTTCCCAGCCATTACGCCACCCCCCGGTTCATCAGAGCCAGTCGCCTTCAAGCGTGTGCAGCTGGTGGCCCGACTGCCATGCGTCCCCAGGGGCAAGCTCAACCATCCGATTGTTAGCTAGCTGATGCGGTCGACGTCCTCGCTCCATCTACGCTCCAGATGCCGCTGCCGTTGGCCGCGATGAACAAGAACGCAAAGCAATACAGCACCGCCAATTCGCCACCATTCTGCATGGGAAACAGCGCATTCATACCATGGGCCATCCAATACGCCACCGCCATGGTTCCGCTGGCGACGAAGGCAGCCCAGCGCGTAAACAGACCGATCATCACCAGCGCGCCGCCCACAAGCTCGATTGGACCGGCGGAATATAGAATGAATGAAGGGATACCTTCCATTGCGGGCAACGGAAAACTGAACAGCTTTTGACTGCCATGCAAGAGAAACGAGAACCCCACCACGACGCGCAGCGCAGCATACGTTTGGGCCGTGTAAGGCGTCATGAATTGTGCCATGGTCATCTCCCCGATTTGATTAGGCCGGATCAGCCTAACACTCAGGAGCAGCGCATGCCGAACCCATTAACACCCCTCAGCGCGGCCGCTAACGGTTTGATGCATCGACGCTTGTTCCTGAAGGCCGGCGCCGGTCTCGTCGGTGGGTCCGCACTGCTCACCGCGCAACCCGCGGCCGCCACGCGCGCAGCATGGATGAAGGCACCGGGGCGTCCCATGAGCCGCTACGGCGCGCCGTCGGAGTACGAATCTTCGGTCGGACGCATTGGCTTCGGTGTGTCACAACCCGGTACCACCGGCAGCGGCGCGTCGCGTACGCCGCTCGAGTACCTCAACGGCGTGATCACCCCGAGCGGATTGCACTTCGAACGCCACCACAGCGGAGTTCCCGATATCGATCCGGACCAGTACCAGCTCTTGATCCACGGACTGGTGGAGCGGCCGCTCAAGTTCAACTTGGAGTCGCTGGTCCGCTACCCCATGGTGACGCGCACCCAGTTCCTGGAGTGCTCGGGCAACAGCCGGGCTTTGCTCAATCGAACAGCGGCGCCGCTCGGCTGCGGAGAAATTCACGGCCTGGTCTCGGCCAGCGAGTGGACAGGCGTACCGCTGTCGATTCTGCTCGATGAGGCGGGCGTGACCACCCAGGGGCGCTGGCTGGTGGCGGAGGGCGGCGACGCGGCCATGATGAGTCGCAGCGTTCCGCTGGCGAAGGCATTCGACGATGCGCTGGTCGCCCTGTACCAGAACGGCGAACGGCTGCGTCCGGAGAACGGCTACCCGGCGCGTCTGTTTCTGCCCGGCTACGAAGGCAACATGAGCATCAAGTGGCTGCGCAGAATCGCGGTCACCGCACGACCGGCGATGACCAGGGACGAGACCTCCAAGTACACCGACCTGCAACCCGATGGCACGGCCCGAATGTTCACCTTCGACATGGCCGTGAAATCGGTCATCACCAGCCCGTCGCCGGGGCTTGTTCTGCACCAGCCCGGGCTATACCAGATCTCGGGCATCGCCTGGTCTGGACGTGGCAAGATCGCCCGGGTGGAGGTGTCGGCGGACAGCGGCAAGAGCTGGGCGGAGGCGGCGCTCGACGAGCCCGTGATGAGCAAGTGTCTTACCCGGTTTCGCGCCGCGTGGCGCTGGGACGGCGGCCCCACCTCGCTCATGAGCCGCGCGATCGACGAGGCGGGCAAGGTGCAACCCGCGCGCGCGGCCTATCTCGAAGACAACGGACCGTCGACGTCATACCACTGCAACATGATCCAGGCCTGGCATGTCGCCAGCAACGGGGACGTGACCAATGTCTACGTTTAGTCGGCGGCTCCTCCGTTGGGTTATCCGTTGTTCAATAGGCGCGTGTTGTGCCTCGGGGGTGGGCGCGGCACTCGCCGAAAGCGCGCCCGGTCTCGGCGTCGCCCTGTCTGAAGCGGAACTCCAGGCAACGCAGGTTTCCATCATGCCGAACGGCGACGGGTTGCCGCCGGGGTTGGGCGACGCGGTCGCGGGGCAAACGGTGTACCAGATCCGGTGCATGGCGTGTCACGGTGAAGAAGGCACGGGCGGGATCAACGACAGGCTCGTGGGGGGCGCGGGGTCGCTCGCCAGCTCACGCCCGATCAAAACCGTCGGCAGCTACTGGCCGTACGCCACCACCCTGTTCGACTATGTCCGTCGGGCAATGCCCTATCAGACCCCCGGCGCCCTCGACGACGACGAGGTCTACGCCGTCACGGCCTACCTGCTCTACCTCAACGACATCGTTGGTGAGCACGATGCGATGAGTGCGACGACGCTGCCTCTGGTGCGCATGCCCAACCGTGAGGGATTCGTTCGAGTTTACCCCGACTGATGTGGCGCCTGGCTCCGGTTGGCTATACTGGTGGCCTATCGAGAGGCATTCGCGCATGCACAAGTCACCTCGCCCAGGGCGCTCGAACCGTCGACCCACTCGGGTCCTGATCGCGAGCTTGTTGCTGGCCCTGATCCCGTTCACGGTCATGGGCGATCGGGATGCCGAAACCGAGCGTTACCTGGCCGAGCTACAGATCCTTCGAATTGAGGGAAGCATGTTCGATATCCAGTCGCGCGCCTTCGTGGCCGCGACGCCGGCCAAGCGCGCAAAGATGTGGGCTGATCTTGAAACCCTCAAGCGGGAACTGGCCAGTGAGGAGATGCAGGAGTTGCTGGCGATCAGGGCGCGGGTCGAATCGCCCGAATATGATGCGGAAACGTTGAGCTACAAGGCCGCGCTGCAACAGGCGGGGAAATCGGCGGAGGACGTGAATGGGCTGGTGACCCTGTTCTCTATCAGCAGAGCGCAGGTGCGCCAGGTGTTATGGGATGACCTCAAGTCCCAGTGACGGAGCAGATACGATGAACCGGTCGTCCACATTTACCTTTACGCCGCAGGACAAGGCGCCCGATCCGGATCTGGGGGCAGAGCGTATCCCGGTTGACCGCTATACGGACCCTGCGTTTTTGACGTTGGAAGATGAACATATCTGGTCAAAGACGTGGTTGCTGGCCGGTGCGGTGTGTGACGTGGCGAAACCCGGCGACTATTTCGTGTTTGAAAACCTGCGCGAATCCATCCTGGTCACGCGTGCGGCGGATGGCGATATCCGCGCCTTCTACAACGTGTGTCAGCATCGCGGGAACCAGTTGAAACCGGCCGGCTGTGGCTACGCGGATCACCTGGTGTGTGGGTTTCACGGGTGGCAATACCACATGGATGGAACCCTGAAACACATCCCCGAAGCGCACGACTTCCCCCAGGGGACGCCCGCCGATGAACTGGGCCTGCAGAAACTGCGTTGCGAGACCTGGGGCGGTTTCGTCTGGGTGTCCATGGACCCTGACATTGAACCCTTAATCGACTATCTCGGGGTCATACCCGAGCATCTGGCGCCCTATGAATTTGAAGACATGGTGCTGGTGGCCGACGAGACGGTCGAATGGAACTGCAACTGGAAGACCTCGGTCGATATTTTCTCCGAGACCTACCATGTTCGGGGAGTGCATCCAGAATCGGAAGACATCGCGGATGATGTCAACGTGCAAATGGACATTTACGGTCGCCATACCCGCTTCATTGCGCCCATGTACATTCCCAGCCCCCGCAAAATTGGCGACGATAAAGCTCTCAATGACACCCTGGTTGACTATCTGAAGTCCGAAGGCTTCCCCGTTGAGGGCTTCAACGGCGATGTCACCACTCTACGTGGCGCGGTGGCTGCGCATAAGCGGGCGATGACCAGCGAGAACGGGTTGGATTTCTCCAACCTGACGGACGACCAGCTGACGGCTGATTATCACTACAACATTTTCCCCAACATCACGTTCAATCTGTTCGGTGAACAGATGTGGATGTTCCGCCACCGGCCGCACCCAACCGATCCGGACAAAATGTTCTTCGACCGCATGATTTTCAACCGGGTGCCCAAAGGCGAAGTCACGGCGGATGCCCGTGCGGGTGCGGTCGACCTGTTCGTGGAACTGGGTGACGGTGTCGTGGAAGGGCGGCCCGAACACGTCTTCTACCGGCACGGAGAAAAATCATCCGGGTTGTTGCTGGATCAAGATGCATCCTGCCTGGCGGGCGTGCAAAGGGGCCTGCACTCGCGCGGCATGAAGGGTTTGTGGATATCCCACCATGAACGGCGCATCCGCAATTTCCACCATTGGTGGGAAAAGTATATGGGTGTGTGAGGAAGCGTCGCCGACCTGCCCCGAGCCGACCCTGAGTTCGTCTCGGCAGCTTCACCCAGATGGAGACCGTATCGTGAGGTTCCTCAAGACAGTCGGGTTGGTGGTGTTCGTGCTGATCGCGGCGCCGCCGCTTTGGTTCATGGCGTTCCCGGAGCCAGCGCGCACGCTGCCAGCACCCGGCACCCGGGTATTCGTGGCACCGGACACGGCGGTAAACGTACTCGATGCGGGCAGTGGTCCGGCCGTCGTCCTGGTGCACGGCCTCCCCGGCACTGCCTACGACTGGCGCGAACTGACCCCGCTTCTGAATGCCGCGGGGCTGCGCACCATCGCCTACGATCGGGTCGGCTACGGCCACTCCGATGCGCGCCCGTCCGGTCCGTTTACGCTGTCCGCCAACGTCGAGGATCTGCTCGCGTTGCTCGAGGCGATGGACCTCAACGACGTGACCCTGGTCGGCTGGTCATACGGCGGCGCCATGGCCCTGAACGTCGCGCATGCGCCCCGGGTCGGACGCATCGTGCTCATCGGATCCGGCGGGCCCAGCTCCGACGACGACATGCCTCCGGCGGTACCGCTGTCGGCGAAGATCCTCTACTCGACCCCGGTGGTGTGGTGGCGCGTCGCGGTCCCGCCGGTGTCGCGAGCCTTGCAGGCCGCGCTCAGCGACGTGGCGTTCAGCGGCGGTGCACAGCCCAACTGGTGGTTGAAAGACCTCGCCGCCGCGTTCACCCGCTGGGACACCGTGCAGACCTACCAAGGTGAAGTGCTGTCCGAAATCGAGGTGGGCGACTTCGATGCGACGCGCATCGGCACACCGACACTGATCATTCACGCCGAGGACGACCGGCTGGCCCCCGTGGCGATGGGTCGATACCTGGCCGGACGAATCCCGAACGCGGTGTACCGGGAGGTCCCCGGCGCCTCACACATGCTGCCCGTCACGCATGCGCCGTTCGTGGCCGACGAGATCGTCGCCTTCGTGAACTAGACGACGTCCACGACCCGCCGAGATCGTGACGACACCCACCGATAATCCCGACGACCCAGCGCTCCGGGCTAAACCCCGTCCGTGGCACGCCTTCAGCTATCGCGACTACCGGTTGCTCTGGGGCGCGATGGTGACCGGATCCATCGTTGCCTGGCTGCGGATACTGGGCACTGCGCAATGGCTGCTGGATGAGACCGGTTCGGCGGTTCTGGTGGGCCTGATCGGCGTGGTGCAGTTGGTCGTGCAGGTTCCCGCCCTGCTCTGGGGCGGCGCGCTGGCCGACCGGATCGACCGCAAACGCCTGATGGCGTTGGCCAACGCCATCACCGGTGCGACTCTGCTGTTACTCGGGCTCCTGAACTGGCAGGGGCTGCTCACGCCGCCCATGATCTACCTCGGCATCGCGCTCACCGCGGCCTCGCAGATGCTGGCCAACCCGGCCCGTTCCGCGTTGGTGCCCATCGTCATACCAAGACCTTATCTGCTGCTGGCCACGTCCACGGACACGGCCTCGCAGAACGCGGCGGCGATCGTCGGGCCGCTGCTGTTTGCGGCCGTTGCCGTCAGCTCCGGACTGAGCGCGGCCTTTCTGCTGGGGGGTGTGATTGCGTTGGGGTCGAGCGTTCTGCCCCTGCTGATCCGGGCCAAGGGTGTGGCCGATGGACATGCCGATGGTCCTGAGCGCTCGACCCTGCAACAGACCACCGACGGATTTCGTTACGTCGCCAAGCATCCGATCCTGCCGGGACTGTTTCTGCTCGACGCAGGCATCACCACGGCCTCGTTCTATCGGGAAATCCTGCCCGTGCTGGCGCTGGGTTTGTTCGGCGCCGGTGCCAGCGCGACCGGCATGCTGGGCGCGGCGAACTCCACGGGCGCCATTGTGGGCTCGTTTCTCGCACTGCTGCTCGCCGGCTACCGGGCCAAGGGCATGCTGGTGCTGTATGCATCGTTTGCCTATGGCTTCATCCTGTTCGGCTTCGGAACCGCCAACAACCTCTGGCTGGGCATGCTGATGATTGCCGCGTTGGGGGCGGCAGACGCCGTGACGGTCGCCGTACGACAGACCACCGTCATGCTCACCACGCCCGACCACATGCGGGGCCGGGCTTTTGCCTTGATGATCCTGGCCGCACAGACCGCAAACAACGTCGGCACGATCTGGGTGGGTGCGTGGGCGGGTTCCATCGGGGCCGGCAACACGATGCTGCTGGGGGGCGCGATATCCGTGGTCGCCACCGGCTTGATCTGGCGTATCTGGCGACCAATCCGGGAGTTCAGGTCGTCTTGAGCTCGCCGGTTGGCGAAACGTGTGCAACGTCGGTTCTCGATCGCCAAGGTTGGTGCATCGCCCAGGATGTTGCTACCTTCGGTCTTTTCCCCGGGGCCTCGACAATGACGGCATCACACAAAGGAACCTGTTTCTGCGGCGCGGTGCAAATTGAGGTTTCGGGCGACCCGGAAGTCATGGCGTATTGCCACTGTGCGTCGTGCCGATCCTGGTCGGGCAGTCCGGTGCACGCATCCACGATGTGGAAGTCCGACTCCGTCACGGTCACTGCCGGGGCAGAGTACATTGCCACGTTCCAGAAGATGCCGGAGAGCATCAGCCATCGACAGTACTGCACGAAATGCGGTGGGCACGTGATGATCAGCCACCCGACCCTCGGGCTGTTCGACGTGATGGCGGCCACCTTGCCAACGCTAACATTCAATCCAAGCGTGCACGTCCACTATTCGGCGACGGTTCTACCCATCGACGATGGGCTGCCGAAATACCGAGACTTCCCAATCGAGATGGGTGGAGCCGGCGAGTTGGTCCCGCAATAGCCCGGGCCTCGCGGCGCCGGCGTCAAGCGGTTGTCATGGCCGCTTCGATTGGCAGCCGGGGCACTACGCCTTCGCGGTTAGCGAAACACGATGTAGGGATCCAGCACCTCACAGTCCGACGAGGTCACATCGTACTTGAAGCGCGCTTCGTCTTCGATAAATGTCATCTGTTTCGCTTTCTTGGCATTACAGAGTTTGGTCGGAGCCTCGCCAGCACCCAGGTTGTTCTGACAGGGTTTGTCGTTTTTGAATTTGATATTGAATTTCAGTGTTGGTGTTGGTTTGCGTGGGCCCGTCGCCGTGGCGCTGGACCAGAAGACACGCCTCTGATCAGGCGATTTTCCTGGCTTATCTTCCGGATATCGGCAGACGTAGTCGGCGGGTTTTCCACTTCCAATAAAGTCCTCAAGATCACATTCATTGTCAGTCCTCACCACACTTAATGGGCAGTATTTTGGCGACGCAACGCTTCCCACATTGCCGAATACGACCACCACGCCCCCTGCAACCGTGCTGGCTATGGGCCCAGGTTTGCCCGGCGCGGCACATCCCGTTGCCGCCAAAAAACATCCAACCAGAGCCAGCGTAAGGATCTTCACAGTCATTTTCCCATCCTCCATCAGTCACCTCACGGTGACGAAATAGCCGAGCTGAACTCGTCTCGCTCGCTCAGCTCTTCAAAAACCGGGTCTTGGGCAATCAACGTTCTCGGATAGCCGAGCTCGATGGCGCGGCCTATCTGATCGATCGCCGCGTCGGGACTTCCGAGGCGTAAATACGTAACTGCAGCGACGCGCCGCACCTCCGGATCGTGCGGCGCATGCTCCAGCGCTCGGGTCATGCGCTCCAGCGCCTGCTGCTGCTGACCGAGCGCTGCATGAAACGCGCCCGCACTCGACAGCGCATAGACGTCATCGGCGTTGATCGACAACAGATCGTCGGCCAGCCCAAGCGCTATTTCATAGTGACGCGCCGCGCCGACGGCATCGAGCAATGCCATGCTGTCCGCCAGATTAGCGTGGAATCGATAGTCATCCGGACTGAGTTCCACCGCTCGCTGGTACGCTTGCACCGCGCCGACGAAGTCGTGGAGCAGGAAGTACACGCTGCCGAGGTTGTTGTAGGTGGCGGCGTCCTGTTCGATCTCGAGCGATCTGTCGAACGCCTGAACGGCCAGTCCCAGCCTGTCTGCAAACATCAGTGCAGCGCCCAGGTTGTTCAGCGCCGCAGGACTGCTCGGCGCCAATTCGAGTGCGAACTCGAAGCGCCTGAGTGCGTCCTCGTTTCGACCGCGCCGGATGAGGAACATCGCGAACCGGTTGTGAGCGATCCAATAGCCAGGCTGCACCACCGTCGCCTGCGCGAAATGGGTCTCAGCCACGGCGAACTCGCCCGACGCCTCCAGTGCGGTCCCCAAACCAACATGGGCATCCGCTGATGAAGCATCCAGAGCAGCCGCGGTCTCAAACATATTGCGCGCCTGCAGGTAATCGCCGGCGTACTGATGCAACCAGCCGATCGCGAGGGTCGTCTCCACGCTCGACGCGTTCAAGCCCAATGCCTGATCGCAATGACGCCTTGCTTCCTCGAAGTATTCCACCGATCTCAACGACTCATAACGGCGCAGTTTCGTGCGGCACATCCCGGCGTGGGCGAGCGCAAAGTCGGGGGCAATGCGCAGCGCATCGGCAAAGGCCGCTTCGGCGGCGTCGATGTCGGCGAGCGATTGCCCGCGACCCAGCGAATCGAGCCCGCGTAGATGACTCACATACGCATCAGGTTGAACGTCCGGCGAGATGCGCCAACTCTCGTCGAGCGTACGCGTTGGCACATCGAGCTCTTCGATGACCGTGCGCGCGAACTGATTCTGCAGTGCGACCATGTCGCTCAACGTCGCGTCGAAGCTCCAGTTGTTCTTCTGATAACCGGTCTCCAGATCTACCAACTGAGCCGACACGCGCACCCCCGCCGGCGACTGATAGAACGTGCCGTCCAGCGCCCAACGAACGCGCAAACGGTTGTGGATGAGCGCAATGTCGGCATTGTCGGGCAATGCGGCCACCGCGATCTGAGAAGCAACGAGATAGCCGACTGTCTGAAGCTGCGCCGCCAGCAGGTCGACAAAGCCTCTAGCGAGATAGATTTCATCCACAGCACCCCGGTAGTCGAACTCGAGAATGGCGATCGAATTCTCCGGCGGCAGCACCTGCGCCACCTCTCCGACATCGTCGTGTACGCCGGATGCGAAGCACGCATCGGAGCCCCAGCAGACGCCGCCAACCACCGGAACGAGCAGCAGCAACAACGCCGCCGCCCACGGCATGAGCTTGCGACGCCGAGCACGCCGCAGCTGCGTGCGGACCACCGCGCCGAGTTCCTGCAACTGGACTTCATGCGTGTTGCTTGGGTAACCCGCGAGATCGAGCGTCTGATAAACGGTGAACTCATCGGGCGGCAGGACAGAATCGATGGCGACGGGCACGAGAATCTGGCGCTGGCGGGCGGCGTGCGCCTCGAGTCGGACCCAGTGGGAACCGATGGCGTCGTTCGACCACACCACCACCACACAGCCGGCGCGGCTGAGCTCTCGCTCGATGACGTCGGGCCAGGTTTCTCCCGGTTTGAGCGAGCGATCCCACCAGACCGACCAGCCATGCGACTCGAGCAGCCCCACGAGGCCGCGGACACGCTCTCTATCCTCGCTCGCATAGCTTAGGAAGATGTCGGCCATGACTGGTCTTCCAACGCTCGCGCGTGGGTCGGGCCAATAATCCACCAGGCGGAGATGATCGAGTGCCCGAGGACTAACCGTGCCACCGCGAGGTCCGCGCCGCGGATCGGTGTGGGCTGCTTCATGAAGCCTCCCCAGAGATTCATCGAAGTCGCCAATCCTTAGCCTGGTCGCCGAGACTAACACAGCCGCTGTGGGGAGAATCGTCCCGATTTGGAACTATTGTTTCGCTTGCGCGTCCTCGACGACACGGGTGTCGAAACGCCAATCCGTGCGCTCGTACGGAGTTTCCGAGGCCGGAACGGGGCTAAAGTCCAGCAACTCTGCGGAGGGTTAGGATGGATACCTTCGCTACCCGAGGATTCCTGCCGTCGCGCGATCCGGCCAAGGCATTCCCCGCCGGATCGAAGTACTGCGTGCTCGATGAGATCGGCGCAGACCTGCCGAACCGCCTGACGTCGCCGGGTGGCACCGGTGGCACGCCGTACGTGACCTGGCTCGAACGGCTGATCGACGAGACCCTGGCACACCGCGTCCGGGCGTAGGGTTCTCCCGGAGTCAAGCCGTTTGCATGGCCGCTTCGATTGGCAGTGAACGAATTCGCCTGCCCGTGGCGGCAAAGATGGCATTGGCCAGAGCGGGCATGCTGGGGGGTACGCCGGGTTCACCGACACCCCCGGGGGGCTCATCGTTCTGCACGATGTGGATGTCCATCTGCGGCACCTCGGCCATGCGCATCATCCTGTAGGTGTCAAAGTTACCTTGTTCCACGCGGCCCGCCTTGATGGTCACTCCGCCCCTGAGCGCGGCCGTCAGACCATCGAGCATGGCACTCTCCATCTGGGACTCGACAATGGCTGGATTGACCACCCGGCCACAATCGACCACACAGGTCATCCTATGCAAAGTGATCGCGCCGGCGTCGTCCACCGAGACTTCAGCCACCTCACCCACAATACTGGCAAAACTTTCATGGATGGCCATACCCCGATACCGGCCTGCCGGCGCGGGCTCGAGCCAGTGTGATTTCTCCTCCAGCAGATCCAGCACGGTGAGAAAGCGGGGTTTGTTCTGCAATAACCTGCGGCGCAGTGCAAAGGGGTCCCGCGAACTGGCGTGAGCCACTTCATCGAGCATACTTTCCACATAGAATCCGTTGTGACTGCTGCCGACCGAGCGCCAACTACCCACCGGCACGTGGGTATCGTGCTGCCGCAGACTGACCCATTGATTTGGAATGGCGTAGGGGATATTGACCGCGCCCTCTACGGAAAACGGATCTACGCCATTGGCATAAGCCGCTGAGAAATTTCGTTGCGCAACGGACGGGCATGCGATCGCGTTCTTCCATGCCACCGGCAGGCCCGTACCGTCCAGACCCACGGTGAATCTGGAGGCGCTGGCGGGCCGATAGTAATCGTGTTGCACATCCTCTTCCCTGGACCAGATCATCTTGACCGGTTTCCCAACCGCCCTGGAAAGGCGCGCCGACTGCACTAAGAAGTCGGCTTCATAGCGGCGGCCAAGGCCGCCGCCCATCAAGGTCGTGTGGATGGTGACTTTGTGCGCAGGAATGCCGAATACTTCGCCGATCACCATGGCGCCATGGGATTCACCCTGGGTAGGCGCCCACAGCTCCACACGATCGCCATTCACGCTATCGACTTGATAATGGGCCGTACAGTTCATGGGCTCCATCGTCAAGTGAGCCAGGAACGGCACGGTGTATTCTGCCGCGACCACTTGCGCGGCATCGGCCAACGCCTGGTCCGTGTCCCCGTCATCACGGACCGGGATCCCTTCTTCACTTAGCGCCTGCTTAATGTCCCGCAACATACTGGCGCTGCTCACGTCACCTACCCCGCCGTCGTCAAACTGGGGGTTCAGCGCGTCCATGCCTTTTTTTGCCTGCCAATAGCTGTCCGCCACCACCGCAACGCTATCCGCCAGAGCGACAATCTGCTGCACATCCGCAACCCCTCGCTCGGTGATGGGCAGTCGGATCACGGCCAGTACACCCCTCACCGCCAGGGCGGTCTCTTCATCCATATCCGTCAAGCGGCCAACAAACGTGGGGCTGGCACGGGTGGTCGCGTATACCATGTCGGGTACTTTGACATCGATGCCAAACACGGCCGAGCCATTGACCTTGGACGGGGTGTCCAGGCGTTTGGCGGACGTACCAATAATGGTGTACTGGTCGCGTGTCTTGAGCTGGGGGTCTTGCGGGGGAACCAACTTTCCGGCGGCTTCCGCCAGGGCGCCATAACTGGCCTGCCTGCCGCTGGCGGCATGCGTGACCACCGCTTTTGCAGTGGTGAGTTCAGCGACGGGCACGCCCCATTGCGCGGCCGCCGCCTGCACCAGCATCTCGCGCGCGGCGGCACCGGCTTTGGCAATGCTCGGCCACCACAGGCGTACCGCAGAGCTGCCACCGGTGCCTCTGCCACCCGTATAAGGATTGTTGAACGCGGCGCTAAAGGGCGCGATTTCCGATCGTACATTGGCCCAATCGGCGTCCAGTTCATCAGCGATGATCATCGGCAGCGCAGTCAGCACACCCTGACCCATTTCCGAGCTCGGCACTCGAATCGTGATCAGACCTTCCGTGCTGATACTCAACCAGGCCGAGACATCACTGGTTAAGACGTCTGCCACCGCTGAAGTCTGATTTCCTTCCGGACCGCAACCCGGAAGACTGAAACCGAGCGTCAGCCCCGTGGCGGCAGTCGCGGAATTTCTGAGGAAACGTCGTCTGCTGATGTTCCTGATAAGCACGTTTATTCCCTCTTCGACTAACTGGCGGCGCGATGAACGGCTTTGCGAATTCGTGAATACGTGCCGCAGCGACAGATATTCGTCATGGATGCATCGATCTGCGCGTCCGTCGGACGAGGGGTCTTTTTCAATAGCGCCACCGCAGCCATGATCTGGCCCGACTGGCAGTAGCCGCATTGCGGGACATCTTCGGCGATCCAGGCTTGTTGCACCGGGTTGCTGTTGTCATCGGACAGGCCCTCGATGGTGGTGATCTCGCGTCCAGCCACCGCTGAGATCGGCAGCACGCAGCTGCGCTGCAGTTCACCCCCGACCAGCACCGAACACGCGCCGCATTGGGCGATGCCACACCCGAACTTGGTTCCGGTCAGGTCCAAGGT
>SMVY01000153.1 GCA_004357415.1 Gemmatimonadota bacterium | reverse complement strand
TCCCAGCAGATCAGCACGCCGATGCGGCCGTAACGGGTATTCCAGGTTGGGAACCCGAGATCGCCGGGCGTGAAGTAGAATTTTTCGTAGAACTGCGGGTCGTCGGGGATGTGCATCTTGCGGTAGCGACCTAGGCAGGTTCCGTCGGCATCGAGTATCGCGGCGGTGTTGTGATAGAGGCCCTCGGCACGCCGTTCGAAGAGCGAGGCCACGATGACCACCTCGAGTTCACGAGCCAGGCGGCCCAGGAGCTCCGTGGTGGGGCCGGGGACGGGCTCGGCCAGCTGGAAGTGGCTGTGGTCTTCCGTTTGGCAGAAGTACCGGGAGCGGAACAGCTCCTGGAGGCAGATGATTTGCGCTCCCCGGGCGGCGGCGGTACGGATGCCGTCGAGGGCGTGTTCAGTGTTGTGGTCGATGTCGCTGGAGCAGGCCGACTGGACCAGTCCCACCATCACGGAGCCGGGCGCCGATGGAGACGTCATAGCTGGATAGTATAATGAACGGGCAGATGGGCGCCACGCTCACCGGTGAGCGTGTGGTACGCAATGTGGTATGGGCGACGCGTGCGTCGCCCCTACGATGCGCCCCACGCCCCACGCCCTTGCTCACGTCCGCACCAGCTTCTTGAACTTGATGCGGTGGGGCTGGTTGATGTCGATGCCGGTCCGGCGTTTGTGGTCGGCGGCGTAGTCCTGGAAGTTGCCCTCGAACCACACCACCTGGCTGTCGCCTTCGAAGGCGAGGATGTGGGTGGCGATCCGGTCGAGGAACCACCGGTCGTGGCTGATCACTACCGCGCACCCGGGGAACCGGAGGAGGGCGTCCTCGAGGGCCCGGAGGGTGTCGACGTCGAGGTCGTTGGTCGGTTCGTCGAGCAGGAGGAGGTTGCCGCCGCTCTTGAGCAGCCGGGCCAGGTGGAGCCGGTTCCGTTCGCCACCCGACAAGTCTCCCACCATTTTCTGCTGGTCGGCGCCGCGGAAGTTGAATCCGGCGCAGTAGGCCCGGGTGTTGATGGTACGGTTTCCGACCTTTAGCGTCTCTTCGCCGTCGGCGATGGCCTGGTATACTGTCGACTCGTCGTCGAGATCGGCGCGCGACTGGTCGACGTAGGCGATCTTGACGGTTGAGCCAACGGTTAGTGTGCCGCCGTCGGGCTGCTCTTCGCCGACGATCATTCTGAACAGCGTCGTCTTGCCGGCGCCGTTGGCACCGATCACGCCGACGATCCCGCCGCGCGGAAGATCGAAGCTCAGGTCTTCGATCAACAGCAGGTCGCCATAACCCTTGCGCAGGTTGCGGACGGATACGACCTCGTCGCCTAGGCGCTCCGGCGGGGGAATGAGGATCTCGGCGGTGCTTTCTGTTTGTTGTTCCCCTTCGGCCAGCAGCGCCTCGAAGGCGTTGATCCGCGCCTTGGCCTTGGCATGGCGCGCCTTGGGGGTCATGCGAATCCACTCGAGTTCACGCTGGAGGGTCCGCCGGCGGGCGCCGGCATGCTTCTGCTCCGTGGCCAATCGGCGTTCCTTCTGTTCCAGCCACGAGGAGTAGTTTCCCTCCCAGGGGATGCCCGCTCCGCGGTCGAGTTCCAGGATCCAGCCGGCGACGTTGTCGAGGAAATAGCGGTCGTGGGTCACGGCGACCACGGTGCCGGGGAACGTCTCGAGATAGCGTTCCAGCCAGGCCACCGATTCGGCGTCCAGATGATTGGTGGGCTCGTCCAGCAGGAGCATGTCCGGTTGCTCCAGCAGGACGCGGCACAGGGCCACCCGCCGCGCCTCGCCGCCCGACAGGGTGGACACATCCGCGTCGCCGGGTGGCAGCCGCAGGGCATCCATGGCGATGTCGATCGTTCTGTCGAGGTCCCAGGCACCCGCTATGTCGATACGGGTCTGCAGTTCGCCCTGCTGGTCGAGCAAGGCCTGCATCTCCTCGTCCGACATCGGTTCGGCGAAGCGCGCGCTCAGCGTTTCGAATTCGGTCAGCAGTCCCCGGGTGTCCGCCACGGCCAGCTCTACGTTCTCGCGGACGGTCTTGGCGGCGTCGAGTTCGGGCTCCTGCGGCAAGTAGCCGATGCGTATGTCCGGCGCGGGGCGGGCCTCGCCCAGGAAATCGCTGTCCACGCCGGCCATGATCTTGAGGAGCGAACTCTTGCCCGAGCCGTTGGCTCCCAGAACCCCGATCTTGGCTCCCGGGAAGAAGGCGAGGTAGATTCCCTTGAGGATCTCGCGTCTGGGCGGCACGACCTTTCGCAGATCAGCCATCGTGAAGACGTACTGGTGTTTTGTCATGGGCGGGGAAGATAGTCCCCTCGTCTGTAGCGTGCGACCAACCCATCACCGAGGCAGACAATGCGCAAGTTTTTCATGCTCGTCGGCGCTGTGGCGCTGTTGGTACCGGGGACGGCGCTGTTGGCCCAGGGCGACGCCCCACCCCCTCTCGAGGTCGGGACGGAGGCGCCTGCGTTCGCGCTTCCCGGAGCCACGGCCGAGGGAATGGTGCCGGAACTTGTCCAACTGAGCGACTTCAATGGCAAGACGGTGGTTCTGGCGTTTTTCTACAAGGCCAGGACCAAGGGCTGAACGATTCAAATGCGCGCGTACCGTGATCAGTACGCGGACATATTTGGGGAGCGGGATGACGTAGTGCTGCTGGCCATCAGCCGGGACAGCCCCGAGGAATTGTTGTCGTGGGCCCAGGACGAGGGATTCGCCTTCCGCATGCTGAGCGATGCGGACGGCGCGGTGGGACACGCCTATGGGGCTGTGACCTCCAGCAACACGCTGAACAACCGCAATCTGTTCATCGTCGACGGGGAAGGGCTGATCGCGCACCGGATGGTTCCGTTTCGCGAAGTCGATCCTACGGCCTACACCGACTTGGCGGCAGCGATCCTGAACACGGCGGGCTCCGGAGACTAGCCACCGCGGGTCAGCGGTCGAGGATCGCCTCGATCTCGTCCAATCGTCCGTCGATCTCAACGGCCCGGGAATCCCGGGCCGTTGCCGCAGCCAGCGGTTCTTTGAGTAGATGGCCCGTCAACACGGCCACGACGCTGTCGCCGTCGCCGATTACAGACTCGCGCCTCAGGCGCCGCACCCCGGCGACGGCCGCGGCACTGGCCGCTTCACAGCCGACCCCGGCCCGGTCGACGACGGCCTTGGCCTCGAGGATCTCCCGGTCGGTCACGGTGGTTACCAGACCGTTGGTGGCCCGGATGGCCCGGACGGCCCGGTCGAACGATGCCGGGTTGCCGATCCGGATGGCGCTGGCAACCGTGTCGGCCACCACGGGCTCGAGGGGCGTGAAGCCCGCCGCGTAGCTATGGGCAAAGGGCGCGGCGCCCTCGGCCTGCACCGCCGCCAATCGAGGGATACGGGAGATGAGCCCGGCACGGTGCGAGGCGACCAGGGCGCGCCCGAACGCCGTCGTGTTGCCCAGATTGCCGGCCGGGAACACGATCCAATCGGGAGGGTCCCAGCGCCGCTGGTGCAGCAGTTCGAAGATGATGGTCTGCTGGCCGGCGATGCGGTACGGGTTGACCGAATTGAGCAGGTAGAGTCCGAATCTGTCTGCCGCCTGTTCCACCAGTTCGAGACAGCGGTCGAAGTCCCCGCGCAGGGCCACGGTTTGGGCGCCGTAGGCCGCCGACTGGGCTAGCTTCTCCGGGGTCACCCGGCCGGCAGGCACCAAGACCAGAGCCGGCAGCCCGGCGTGGGCGGCATAGGCGGCCAGGGACGCCGCCGTGTTCCCGGTTGAGGCGCAAGTCACGCCGCGAGCGCCGAGGCGGACGGCCTGGGTCATTCCGACCGTCATGCCCCGATCCTTGAACGATCCGGTCGGATTCTGTCCTTCGTGTTTGAGCGCCAACCGGTCGGTCCCCGTCCACCGCGCGATGGCGTCGGAGGCGATGAGGGGCGTATTCCCTTCCGGGTAGCTGATGGGGGAGTCGGGTATCTGCGGAACAACCAGTTCCCGGTAGCGCCACACACCGGAGACGTCGGCAATGTCCCGTCCGGTGAGGCGAGCCTCGAACCGCGAGCGCAACTCGGCGCCCGTCAGGCTGGGTGGCGGAACCTCGAGATCGAGGAGGCTGCCGCACCGGCACCTCGGGTTGGTGGCGGATTCCCGATAGCCGACGCCACATGCCGGGCACACCAGGCCCACCACCGACGATGTTGGAGGTGCAGGCACTAGGTCTCCTGGGGAACCACACTCGCTTCAGGCACCAGCCGGGCGCCGAGGTGGTCGACGTGCGTCACCCGGGTGGAGCAGTCGAATCCCGCGTCGCGGTACGCGTTTGCCATGGCTTCGGCAATACTCTCCCCGCTGTTTTCGGAGTTCGCCAACGCGAACGCGGTGGGGCCGCTGCCCGACACCGAGACTCCCAGGGCGCCGGCAGCCATCGCGGCGGCCTTGGCTTCGCGGAAGCCGGGGAGGAGGTGAGCCCGCGACGGTTCGGCGATGCGGTCGTCGATGGCCCGTCCCAGGAGCCCCAGGTCGCGCTGGTAGCAGGCGGCGACCAGAGCTCCGACTTGGGCTGCCTGGTGCATGGCGATGCCTAGCGGGACACTGTCGGGGATACAGGTCCTCCCCACTGCGGTTTCCAACTGGTAGTCCGGCAGCGCCAGT
This sequence comes from Gemmatimonadota bacterium, assembly GCA_004357415.1. Classification (GTDB taxonomy): domain Bacteria; phylum Gemmatimonadota; class Gemmatimonadetes; order Gemmatimonadales; family GWC2-71-9; genus N074bin45. The sequence continues at coordinate 17,130 of SMVY01000153.1, read as the reverse complement.
ACCATGCGGAGGTTGGGGGGCACGGGCAACTTGACGATCTCCAACGGTTGCTCCGACCGGACGAGAACCAAGCCTCCAAGGAGAGATGCAGCCACGTTGTCGATACACCTGCCTGACACCCGTTCCTCAGCGACCAGGCACGCCCCTACCAGTCCCGTCTGCCATAATGGATTGTGGAGTAGACCGTTGGTCGCCACCGCGGCAGCGACGGCCGAAGCGGCACTGCCGCCCTGGCCCGCCGTCAGGGACAGACCCTTGCGGACCGTAAGCTCGATGCCGACCTCATCCTGGGCACCGGCACGCTTGATCACTTCCATGGCAGCGATGGCGGCCGTGTGCAGTTCGGGATCCGTCGGGAGGTCGGCATGGCCGGGATCCTTGATTATGACACCCAGCTCGGCTCGACGTTCGACGATGACCGTGTCGCCCCGGCCGGCGATGGCCATGCCGAGGATGTCGAACCCCGGACCGACGTTGCCGATGCTTCCCGGCGCGTAGGCCCCCACGCGTTCAGTCACAGAGAAACCACCGGGCCCGCAATCGGCGGTGAGACGGTTCCGTGGATGTCCGGGTCCTCATAACTTTCCGCAATGTTGATACTCCTGCGGTTGTTGCAGTCGTTGATTCGAACACTCCATTCCGACGGAACACCGGCCCAGGTCGCTGCCGGGGTGACTTTGGGGGCGGCGCTGGGACTGACACCGCTACTCAGCCCGCACAATCTGGTGGTCGTCTCGGCGATCGCCCTGCTCAACGTATCTGTCGGTGGTGCGGTCATCGGGATGCTGCTGTTCACACCCGTCGGCTTTCTGCTGGACCCCGTATTCGATTACGTAGGCGCTACGCTACTGGGGTTGCCGTGGCTCCGCGGGTTGTGGACCGCGGTCTACAATACCCCGATTCTCGCACTGTCGAATTTCAACAATACCATCGTTCTGGGAAGCGTCGTCTGCTGGGCGATCCTTGCCTTCCCAATCTATGTGGCCAGCCGTGCCGGCGTGGTCCGTTACCGAAGCACCGTCGGCGCCAAAGTCCGTAACTCTAGATATTACAAGGCGATAGCCGCATCGCGACTAATGACGGTCTACCGCCTCCTCCGGCCCGAATGATGCCCGACCGCAGGCCCTGGTTCCGCTGGAAGGCGCTGGCGCCCTTGGCGCTGTTTTTCGCCTTCGTGGCCGTACTATGGGGCCTATTCGCCGATAGCGTCCTCAGGCGCTCCCTTCAGGAAGCAGCGACGCAAGTTCTGGGCACACAGGTCGATATCGGCTGGGTCCACATCCACGAGCGGCGGGCGGGCGTCGAAATCGGGGAGCTGGCCGTGGCGGACCCATTCGATCCCACCCGGAATCTCATCGAGATCGACCGGATCCGGCTGGTGCTCGATCCCAGGCCCTTGCTGGAAAAGAAGATCGTTATCACCGACCTGGCCTTTGAACGGATCGAGCTGTTCGCTGCCAGGGAGAAGCCGGCGACCCCGGTGGAGGGTGGATTGGCCGCCCGCACGTCGACCATGGTGGACCAATGGCGGGACCGGTTCGGCGAGCCGTTTCTGGGGATGTCCGCGGTGGACTCGATCAGGACCCTGGTACTCGATCCCAGCCAGCTGGCCAGCGTGGCGGCGGCCGAACGGCTGATGCGGCAAACGGACTCTCTCGGCGTGCTAGCCGCCGATGGACTGGCCGCGCTGGGTCTCGACAGCTTGGTGGCAGAAGGTGTGGCACTCGCCGAACGAGTCGCCCGAGCCGACCCCGGCCGGTTGGGGCTCTCAGGAACACGGGCGTTGGTGGGTGATGCCCGTTCCGTGGTGAACCGACTCGAAGCCGCTGAGGAGGCCCTGGCGAGAGCCGAGACCGCCGCAATGGTGGGTGTCCGGATGCTCACCGATGGGATCGAAGACGTCGAGCGAGCCAGAACGGCCGACTACCGCCGGGCCGAGTCCATGCTCGGCCTGCCGGACCTCGACCTCCCGTCGGTGGGTGGGGCGCTGTTCGGCCAGGTGAGCCTGTCCTATGTCCAGCGAGCGGTGTACTGGGCCGAGTTGGCGCGAAGGTACCTGCCCCCGGGTCTCAGACCGAGAGTGGTTCCAGGGCCGAAACGATTACGGGCCGCCGGCACCGATGTGCGGTTTCCCAAGGAGGACCATGTCCCGTCGTTCCATCTGGTGCGTGGTGAGGCGAGCGAGGTCGGCGGGGATACGGCGGGATTCCGCCACAGGCTGACGGTGACCAATATCTCCTCCGAGCCGGCCCTGGTGGGAGAGCCCGCGATCGTGGCATTCAGTCGGCTTACAGCCGGGACCGAAACGCTGGGGCTCGATGCGGTCATGGACCACACGGGCCTGACCGCTCGCGATTCTCTCGACTTCCGCTGGGTGGGTGTGGCGTTGCCGGCATTCGCGTTGCCTGGTACGCCGATCACGGCCCAACCTGGGGCCGGGCGTGTCCGGTTGGCGGCCTCGGTAGCAGGTGATCGGTTCTTTGCCTCGTGGACGCTGGAAGCGCCTGAGGTAACGTGGCTGGTCGACTCGGCCTCGGCCGACCCCGCGGCTGCCGTGCTCAGGCGGGTACTCTCCGGGTTGACTGGACTGCACATCGTGGCGGAGGTGGCGGGATCGTTCGACGCCATCGACGAGTTCAGCGTCCGTTCGAACGTGGACGACGCCCTGGCCAGGCAAATGAAGGCACTTGCCGGGGAGCTCCTTGCCACGGGACAGGAGCGCGCCCGGGCGGAAGTCGACCGGGTGAGCCGGCCGTACCTCGAGTCGGCCACGTCGCGGGCGGCGGACGAGAGCGTCACCATCCGACAGGCGGTGCGCGAGTGGCAGGCGCGCCTGGCGGAGGTCCGCAGTCGGCTGGAGGAAGAGGTGCGGAAGAAGACGGGCGTCCTGGGCGGACTCATTGGAATGTAGGAATGTTCATGCTGATCCTCATCTCCCCTTCATAGGTGAAGCGGGTAGATTGTCAGTTCCGTTTATCCACGAGAGAAGCCGATGAAGGTCGGAATACCGAAAGAGACTTTCCCGGGAGAGCGGCGTGTGGGCCTTATCCCCGCCGCAGCCGCCCGACTCAGCAAAGCCGGATTCACGGTTGTCGTCGAGGAGGGTGCCGGCGAGGCCGCGGGGTTTCCCGATGGCGCCTATGTCGATGTTGGGGTCACCATGGCAGCAACGGGGGGGCTGGGTGATGCCGACCTGATCCTGAAGGTGCAACCTCCGACGGTGGAAGAGGTAGCAGGATATGGCGAGGGGAGCACTCTCGTGGCCCTGCTTCAGCCGGGGAGAATCGACGCGGTGTATGCCGAGCTGGCCCGGCGCAACATCACGGCTTTCGCCATGGAGTTGGTGCCGCGGACCACCAAGGCACAATCGATGGATGTGCTGTCCTCTCAGGCGACGGTGGCCGGGTACAAGGCCGTGCTCGTCGCGGCGTCGGAACAAGGCAGGCTCCTGCCCATGCTCACGACGGCTGCGGGCACGCTGGCACCGGCCAAGGCGTTCATCATCGGGGCCGGCGTCGCCGGGCTCCAGGCCATCGCCACCGCCCGGCGGTTGGGGGCGATCGTATCCGCCTTCGACGTGAGGCCGGTGGTTCGCGAGCAGGTCGAGAGTCTGGGTGCTTCATTCATCGAGGCGGAAGCGGTGGCGGAGGCGGAAGGCGCCGGCGGCTACGCCAAGGAACTGGCCGAGGAGCAACAGGAGAAGGTGCTCGCCGCCATAGCGGGCCACGTGGCGGACATGGACATAGTCATCACCACGGCGCAGATCCCGGGCAAGCCGGCACCGCTGTTGATTACCGAGCCGATGGTACGGTCGATGCGGCCGGGGTCGGTGATCGTCGATCTGGCTGCCGAGACGGGCGGCAACTGCGCCTTGACGAAGGCGGGGGAGACGGTGGTTGTCGGTGGGGTCAAGATCATCGGGCCCGTCAATCTGGCGGCAACCGTGCCACTGCACGCCAGCCAGATGTACAGCAAGAATCTCACGACGTTCGTCGAGCACATCACGGAAGAGGGTGCGCTCGCGATCGATCTCGACGATCCCATCACCGGGCCCATGTGCGTCGTCACCAGCGGCGAGGTCCGATTCGGGAGAACCACATGACCGAAAGCGTTATCCTCGGCATCGTCGTCTTTACCTTGGCGACGTTCCTCGGGTTTGAGTTGATCCAGCGGGTGCCACCTACGTTGCACACCCCGTTGATGTCCGGGTCGAATGCCATCAGCGGCATCACCATCGTCGGCGCGTTGATCATCGCCGGCGGAGACTTCGGCTGGATTTCCCAGGCTATCGGGTTCGCAGCCGTGGTGCTGGCCATGATCAACGTGGTCGGCGGGTATTCGGTCACCGATCGCATGCTGCGGATGTTCCGCAAAGATTCGGAGAGTAGCTGATGCCGGCCGGCCTCGCATCCCTGATCTACCTCGTGTCCGCGGCCCTGTTCATCATGGGCATCAAGCGGCTGCAGAGCCCCGATACCGCCCGGAACGGCAACTTGATGTCGGGCCTGGGGATGCTCATCGCCATCGTGGTGACGCTCCTCGATCAGCAGATCGTGTCGTTCCATGTCATCATCGCCGGTGTGATCGTGGGCGGCGGGCTGGGCTTCTGGATGGCACGGTCGGTCAAGATGACGTCGATGCCACAGATGGTGGCGCTGCTGAACGGGTTTGGGGGCGGAGCCTCGTTGCTGGTCGCCGGTGCCGAGTTTCTCAAGGCGGGCATGTTCGGTGAGCCCCTGGCGATCGATACCAACATCACCATCCAGCTGGGAACGTTGATCGGGTCGGTCACCCTCACCGGCAGCTTCATCGCCTTCCTCAAGCTTCAGGAACTGATGAGCGGCAAGCCGTTGACGTTCCCGCTGCAGAAGACGTTCAACGCCCTGGTGTTTCTCGCCATCGCCGTCCTGGCCGTCTACCAGGTGGTCGTCCCGGGCCACCAGGCAGAGATCTACTATGCCATGGTCGGGCTGTCGCTGCTGCTCGGCGTGCTATTGGTGATTCCCATCGGTGGGGCGGACATGCCGGTGGTCATAGCGCTGTTGAATTCCTATTCGGGCATCGCCGCGGCGATGACCGGGTTCGTCATCGACAATCAGGTCCTCATCGTGGCCGGAGCGCTGGTCGGGTCGTCGGGCCTGATTCTGGCCAACATCATGTGCAAGGCGATGAACCGCTCGCTGGCCAACGTCCTGTTCGGCGCGTTCGGCGGGGACAGCGCTGGGGGGTCTACCAAGAGCGCCGAAGGCCTGAGCGTCAACGAGGTATCGGTGGAAGACGCCGCGCTGCGACTGGCATACGCGCGGCTGGTCATCATCGTGCCCGGCTATGGGCTGGCGGTAGCCCAGGCTCAGCACGCGGTGCGGGAGTTGGCCGATCTCATTCGCAAGAACGGCGGCGAGGTCAAGTACGCCATCCACCCGGTGGCCGGACGAATGCCCGGCCACATGAACGTCCTGCTGGCCGAGGCCAACGTTCCCTACGACCAACTGGTGGAGATGGACGACATCAATCCACAGTTCCCGCGGGCCGACGTTGCCTTGGTGATCGGGGCCAACGACGTGGTCAATCCGGCGGCTCACAACGATCCGTCGAGCCCGATCTACGGCATGCCGATCATCGAGGTCGAGAACGCCCAGAGCACCATCGTCATGAAGCGCAGCATGAACCCCGGCTTCGCCGGCATCCAGAACGAGTTGTTCTATCACCAAAAGACCTCCATGTTGTTTGGTGACGCCAAGGCGTCACTCTCGGCGCTCGTCGGCGAGATCAAGTCGCTTTAGTCTAGGAGAGTGGATATGCGGATTCTCATGAGTGCTGCCCTGGCGGCCGCCGTTGCCTCGCCCATCGCGGCCCAGAACGCCTGCGAGGCCTTTCTCGAGGCTCCCGCCGTGGGGTCATGGGTGGAGTACGATTTTCAGGCGCGGGGGCAGGCCGGGCGTTCGAGAATAGCAGTGGTCGGCACTGAAACACGCGGCGGGCGCGAACTCACATGGTACGAAATGAGCTTCGACGCTGGGGGCCAGAGCGGCATCATGAAGATGCTGGCTGAGGGCGGATTCTATCAGGCCATGTCCGACAAGAAAATCGAGGAGATGATAGTCAAGGCCGGTGGACAGCCGGCGATGAAGTTCTCGGGCGCAATGGTGGAGCGTATGCTGGGCCAGATGAATTCCAATCCTACCTCCGAGTTCGGCAAGGCGTGTGAAGATGCCGAGCGCGTAGGCTCCGAATCGGTCACCGTCCCGGCCGGGACCTTCGACGCCGTGCACTATCGGCTGACGAGCGGCGAGAGTCCCGGCGACGCCTGGATCGTCGAGGGGATGCCCTTCGGTATGATCAAATGGACCGGGTCCGGCGGTGAATCCGTGGAGCTCGTCGATCGGGGCGACGACGCCGTCTCGCAGCTCACCGAGACCCCGATGGAAATTCCGGGCGGCTGATCAGCCGGCAACTTCCGCGAACCAAACCTTCCTTTCCAGTGTTCTCCTGGTATTCGGCTGAGCCCCATCGGGGTCTCCGCCGAATACCATTGGTCGGTGTGCACCAGCCGGTGGTTACGGCATCTCCCCATGGGACCGATGGGGATGTATGGTTCCACAATGCAACCCAAAGGGGTGCGTCCATTTGGTCTCGGCGCGCATCATGAAATATGGTAGGTGTAGTGTGCCCATATGGCAGGTCGGCGGCCAAGTCACGGGGAGTGAATGAGTTACTAAAGTATTGAGTTTTTTGGAGTTAGCTGTTATATTGCATGATTGCATTAGCCCTTCTCGCTTGGCGGGAAGATCACTATAGATCGGCGCGTTCTAGCGCGCAAAGGAGACTGACACGGTGACAGCAACGAAACCTCGCCCGAAGCGGCGTGCCGTACGGCCGGCGCTAATTGCTCGAGCGGTGGACGAAGGCCGTGAGAGTCTGGATCTCTACCTCGACGAAATCAGCCGGGTGCCGCTCCTCACGCGGGAGCAGGAAATAGCACTAGCCCGGAAGGCCTTCAGAGGCGATGTCGAGGCCCAGGAGAGACTGGCTCGTCACAACGTGCGCTTCGTGGTTTCAGTGGCAAAGAAGTTCCAGAACCGGGGGGTGCCGCTGGTGGATCTCATCGGCGAAGGCAACCTCGGCCTGATGACTGCGGCCCGGAAGTTCGATCCCGACCGCGGGGTGAAGTTCATTTCGTACGCGGTGTGGTGGATCCGCCAGGCGGTGCAGGCTGCCATCGCGCGGCATGGCCGGCCGGTGCGGGTGCCGCTCAACCGGACGGCTGATTTGAGCCGGTTGGGACGGACCACCACGCTGTTGAAGGAAAAGCTGGGTCGGATGCCGACCACCGAGGAACTGGCTGAGGCCACCGGCCTGACGTTCGAGGCCGTCCGCAGTCTCAGTGCCTTGAACTCTGAGGCAGTGCGGCTGGATCACCCGACGCGCGATGGCGACGGACACGAACGCATCGAGCGATTCGCTTCCGCCGATCAGGAAGGGACGGACACGAGCACGATTCTCAACAGCCGGACCGAGGGGATCGACAAGGCTCTGACCACTCTTCCGCCGCGCGACGCCAAGGTGTTGCGGCTCTACTTCGGTCTGGAAGACGGCAACAGCCGAACGCTCGAGGAAATCGGCCGCATGATGGGTGTCACCCGCGAGCGCATTCGCCAATTGCGCGACCGGGCGCTCCTCCGGCTCAGGGAGGGCGACACCGGCGAACACCTGAGAGACCTGGTCGCCTAGGCACTCCGCCGCTGACAAGAAAACGGCCCTCCAAATTGGGGGGCCGTTTTTCTGTTCAGCGTCCAACTTCTAACGCCGCTAGCTGTCCGCCGAGAACTGGCGCAGGACCCGCTGGAGAATGCCGCCGTTCCGGTAGTAGTCCAGCTCGACGTCGGAATTGAGCCGGACGAGCGCCGGGAACGTCTTGACGGTCCCGTCGTCGGCCGTGGCGGTCACGGTGACGGTCCCGCCCGGCGTCAGACCGTGGGCGATGCCGACGACGTCGAAGACTTCGTGGCCGGTGAGTCCCAGGGACTCGCGGGTATCGCCCTCCACGAAGTTGAGGGGGAGCACGCCCATGCCCACGAGATTGCTGCGGTGGATCCGCTCGAAGCTCTCCGTCAGGACTGCTTTCACGCCGAGGAGGATGGTTCCCTTGGCGGCCCAGTCACGACTCGACCCGGTGCCGTACTCCTTGCCGCCGAGGACCACCAGCGGGGTGTCGTCATCGGCGTAGCGCATGGCGGCATCGTAGATGGACACAATGTCGCCGGTGGGGAAGTGGAGGGTCCAGTTTCCCTCCTTGCCGGGGGTGAGGTGGTTCTTGAGGCGCACGTTGCCGAACGTGCCCCGCATCATCACCTGGTGATTACCCCTGCGCGAGCCGAAGGTGTTCCAGTCGGGACGCTCGACCCCGTGGTCCAGGAGATAGCGTGCCGCGGGGCCGTTCTTGGGAATGGCTCCCGCCGGTGAAATGTGGTCGGTGGTGACGGTGTCACCCAACACCACCAGAGCCCGGGCACCACGGATATCCTCCAGCGGGGCCGGCTCCGGTGCCAGGTCCTGGAAGAACGGCGGCTCCCGCACGTAGGTCGAATCGGACGCCCAGTCGAACCGGCTGCCGCCGGGTACCACCAGGGCGTTCCAGTCGTCGTCGCCGTCGAAGACGGCGCCGTACCGCTCGGTGAACATCTCCGGCTTGACGGACGAGGCCATCAGGTCGGAGATCTCCTCAGCTGAGGGCCACAGATCAGCCAGGAACACCGGATCGCCATCGGCGTCATATCCCAGCGGTTCCTCCGTCAGGTCGATTCTGACGGTGCCGGCGAGGGCGTAGGCCACCACCAGCATTGGCGACGCGAGATAGCTGGCGCGAACCTGCGGATGAATCCGGGCCTCGAAATTCCGGTTACCGCTCAGAACGGCCGCGGTCACCAGGTGTTGGCTTTCTATGGCGGCTGCGATTGGAGGAGGCAGCGGCCCGCTGTTGCCGATGCATGTGGTGCAGCCGTATCCGACCAGGTTGAACCTGAGCGTGTCGAGGTACTCGCTCAGCCCGGAACTTTCCAGGTAGTCGGTAACGACCCTGGATCCGGGGGCGAGACTGGTCTTGACCCACGGCTTGGTGGTTAGGCCCTTTTCGACCGCCTTCTTGGCCACGAGTCCGGCGCCGATCATGACGGACGGATTCGAGGTGTTGGTACAACTGGTGATGGCCGCGATGACCACGGCCCCGTCCTTCAGCAGGTGGGTTTCCCCGTCGAGATCGACGGCCACGCCTGTCGGGGATGGTGCCTCAGCAACGGCCTGATTCTGGCCTCCCCCCTCGTACATCCAGCTCGAGTAGGTCGCCTCGGCCAGATCGTGCCGCTCGGGTGGGGCCGCGGTCGGCATCAGGTCCTTCAGGCTGACGGCAAAGTTACGTTTGAGATCGGCCATGGCCACACGGTCCTGAGGCCGTCGAGGGCCGGCCAGGCTCGGTTCGAGCGTCGCGATGTCGAGTTCGAGGGTGGTGGAAAATTCGGGGTCCGGGGTGGTGTCGGTGCGGAACAATCCCAGTTCCTTGCAATACCGTTCGACCCGATCCACCACCTCGGCCGGCCTGCCGGTGCGCTGCAGGTAGCGCACGGTTTCGTCGTCGACGGGGAAGAAGCCCATGGTGGCACCGTACTCCGGCGACATGTTGGCGATGGTGGCCCGATCGGCCAGCGACAGGTGGGATAACCCAGGGCCGTAGAATTCCACGAACTTCTCGACTACGCCGTGGCGTCTCAGGAGTTCGGTCACCCGGAGTACCAAGTCGGTGGCGGTGGTGCCGACCGGCAAGTGTCCCACCAGCTTCATGCCGACGACCTTGGGGATCAGCATGAAATAAGGCTGGCCCAACATGACGGCTTCGGCCTCGATGCCCCCGACGCCCCAGCCCATGACTCCCAGGCCGTTGATCATGGTGGTGTGCGAATCGGTCCCCACGAGCGTGTCGGGGTAGGCTGTCAGTTCTCCATACTGTTGGCGGAGTTGGACGGCGGGCGCCAGGTATTCGAGGTTCACCTGGTGGACGATTCCCGTTCCCGGCGGCACGACCCGGAAGTTGTCGAACGCCTGTTGGGCGAACTTGAGGAGCTGGTAGCGTTCACGATTCCGGGAGAACTCCAGTTCCACGTTCCGGTGGAACGCTCCGCCGGTGCCGAAATAGTCGACCTGCACCGAGTGGTCGATGACCAGGTCGCAGGGGATGACGGGGTTGATTTTCGCGGGGTCGCCGTCCATGCGGGCCATGGCGTCGCGCATGGCAGCCAGATCGACCACCGCGGGGACGCCGGTGAAGTCCTGGAGCACCACTCGGGCGGGCATGAAGGGGATTTCGGTGGCCGCGGCCGTGGCTCCACCGCGCCAACCGGCGAGTGCCTGCACCTGATCTTCGGTGACTGGCCCGCGGCCGCAATGGCGGAGGGCGTTCTCCAGGAGGACCCGAATGGAGAACGGCAGCCGGTCGAGTTGAGTGAGGCCTTGGCGGTCGAGCGCCGGAAGGGAAAAAACGGTGGCGGAGTTGCCCCCAAGGCTGAGGGTGCTCCGGCTGCCGAATGGGTCATGATTTGCGGAAGTCATTATGATACCCGATGATACCCGTTCAGTGGATGCAGTCGTCGAATCTAATAATACACTGGCACCGGTGAGTGTCACCCGAACACGACTTGCTTGGTAAGGCCATTGCCCATGCTCATGCCACATGCCATCCGGCGCCAGGACGACGGTCTCGTCATCGTCTGGCACGAAGGAACCGAGGGGACCCTGCTCGAGGCCCGGGCGCTCCGATTGTCGTGCCCCTGCGCCGGGTGCCACGACGAGATGACCGGTGTTCCCCTGCTCGAGCCCTCACGGGTCCCCGATGACATCCACCCGGTTTCTGTGGCGCTGGTGGGGACCTACGGGCTCAAGGTGAAGTGGAGCGACGGGCACGACACGGGGATCTATACCTTCGAGGCCCTGGAGAGAATGTCCCAGCCCAAGGCAACCACCGAGGACCGTGGCGATGGCTAGACGACGGTGTCACTGGATACTGATCACGTTGTTGGTGATGGCCGCCGCCATTCCCCCTCAAGCACTCGCCCAACTCGCTCCGCCCACCTCGGGAGGGATCACGGCTCTGGAGGAAGCCCTCCGACCGCTGGGGGTCTACAAGAGACTGCTGATCATTGGAGCCCATCCCGACGACGAGGACACCGAACTGCTGACCATCGCCGTGCGCAAGTACGGCGCGGCTGCCGCGTACCTGTCGCTCAACCGGGGTGAAGGGGGACAGAACCTGATCGGCCCCGAGCTGGGTGAGGGGCTGGGGCTGATTCGGACCGAAGAACTCCTGGCAGCCCGTCGCATCGACGGTGCCCGGCAGTTCTTCACCCGGGCCTATGACTTCGGTTACTCCAAGTCCGTCGAGGACACATGGCACCACTGGCCTCAGGACTCGATCCTCAAGGACGTGGTGCGGATCGTGCGCCGGTTCCGGCCCCAGGTCATCGTCTCGGTATTCAGCGGCACCCCGGCGGACGGCCACGGCCAGCACCAGGCGGCAGGCTGGGCTGCGCACGAGGCGTTCCGCGTGGCCGGCGACTCGACAGTGTTTCCGGAACTGCTCGCGGAAGAGGGGCTCCGTCCCTGGTCTCCCGTCAAGTTGTATCTCAGCGCCCGGTTCACGCCGCGGGACGCCACGCTGCGGATTTCAGGCGGTGAGCTGGACCCGGTGGTGGGGCAGTCGTACCACCAGATCGCCTTGCGAAGCCGCAGTCAGCATCGATCGCAGGACATGGGGCGCCTGGAAAGCGTGGGCCCATCGGAAGTCCGCGTCACTTTGGTCGAAGATAGATCGGGTACCGATCGTGGTGGCGACGGGTTGTTCGCCGGGACTCATTTTCTAGACATGCTTTCCGGGACCGGAGGAGACCAGAGGGAACTCCGGCTATTGCTGGCCAAGTACGTGGCCCGCATCGCCCACGCCAAGAACGTGCCGCGTCCCGATTCACTCGGGGCGCTGGGGGACAGCCTCGTCCTTGCCTGGTATGACTTGGTGTCCCTGATGGATGGGCTCGCGTCCGCATCGACGGGGTCGATGGGGATGCTGGTGTCTCCGGTGTTGCACGATCAAAGCCAACATCTGGCCGAGGCGATTCGGGTATCGAGGGGGGTGGTCTTTGACGTGTATACCGACCGGGGGCACAGCACGCCGGGAGATTCCCTGAGGCTCACGATGCTGGGTTGGAATACGTCCGCCACACCTGCCGGCCTCCTCATGTGGCTGCAGCAACGCGTGGGTGTCGTGCCGGGTGGGCCGGGCACCAGCGATGGGACGGCGGTGGGTCCCGGGGAGGTCGATACCGTGATGGTGGAGCTGGTGCCCGATCGGTTGGCCGTCAACCCGTACTTCCTTCAGGCTCCTCGCGACGGTGCGCTGTACCGGTGGCTGGCGCCACCGGGTGTTGCCGACGGCGGACTCTTCAGTGTCTACGGCCTTCCCTTTGGACCGGCGCCGGTGCGAGGTGCCTTCACGATGTTGCTCGAGGGGGGGAGCCTGACGTTCCATCAGGAGGCATCGTACCGTTACCTCGACCAGGCGTCCGGTGAGATCAGGCGCCCTGTGGTCGTCCTCCCCCGACTCGATGTGGTACTCGAGCCGCGCAATACCGTGTTGCAGGTCGGTGGCGAACCGCGGCATTTTACCATCACCCTGACCAACAACGCAGCATCGGCGATGACGGGCGAGGTGAGGCCGGAGGTGCCCAGTGGCTGGCCCAGGGTGAACCCCCAGGCGTTCAGGCTCGAACCGGGATCCCGGGCGGCCTTCAGCTTCTCCGTGGCGCTGCCGGACGACCTCGAGTCGGGGACGTTCAATATCGGGGCGGTGGCGCGGAGCGCCGATGGCGCCGAGTATCGGCTGGGCGTGGTCACGGTGGACTACCCGCACATCCACGCTCGGACGTTCTCGCGGGATGCGATATCGACGGTCCGGCTGGCGCCGCTCGAGATACCCGACTTGGCGATGGTCGGGTACATCCGCGGCGCCGCGGACCGTGTGCCCGAGGCGCTGTGGGATGTGGGGTTGCCGCTGACCATCATCGACGATGCTACGCTGGCGCGTGGTGATCTGGGGCAATTCGACGCCATCGTCATCGGCAGCCGGGCCTACGAGATCAACGAAACCCTGGTGCGGTACAACGACCGGTTGTTGAACTACGCCAGTGCCGGGGGGCTACTGCTGGTTCAGTACCAGCAGTATCAGTTCTTCGATGCCGGCTACGCGCCGTTTCCGCTGTCGGTCGGCGGTCGTCCGCTGGTGACCGATGGGCGGACGAGCAAAGGGTCGCGCCCGGCAGCGGGGAGGCGGTGGAACACTCACGACCGGGTCGCCGATGAGACCGCCGCCGTCAGCGTGTTGGACCCCGACCACCCGATGGTGGCCGGGCCCAACACGCTGACCGACGCCGATTGGGACGACTGGGTGCAGGAGCGTGGCCTGTACTTCGCCCGCAGCTGGGACAAGGCGTACCAGGCGGTGTTGGAGATGCACGACCCTGGCGAGGGGCCGCTCGAGGGGAGCGTGTTGGTGGCCGACATTGGCGATGGCCGGTACATCTACACCGGCATCAGCTTTTTCCGGCAGCTCCCCGCCGGCGTGCCAGGCGCGTACCGGCTGTTCATGAACATGCTGGCGATGAGCAAGCGCAAGGGAGTGTCATGAGAGCGTTGGTCCGATACCCGCAAAGCATGGTTCTGTTGCTCGTCGTCGCGCTGTCGGGGTGTGTCGACGACGGGCGGACGCCGGTCCTGGTCTACTCCCCGCACGGCCGCGAGCAGCTCAATCTCCTGGAGGACGCGTTCGAGCGGCACCGTCCGGACATCGACTTGCGGTGGCTGGACATGGGGAGCCAGGAAGTCCTCGACCGGCTCCGCTTCGAACGGAGCAGTCCCCAGGCGGATGTGTGGTTCGGCGGGCCCACGACCATATTCGGGCGCGGGGTGCGGGACTCCCTGTTGGCGCCGTACCGGCCCGCCTGGGCCGACAAGGTCGGTCCCTGGGGCATTGGGCCGGACGATCTGTATTGGCCGGTGTACCGGACACCCGCGGTCATAGCTTACAACACCGCCGCGCTTTCGGCTGACAGCGTGCCCCAGGACTGGGATGACATGCTCGATCCGAAATGGGCGGACCAGGTGTTGATTCGTGACCCGATGGCCAGCGGCACCATGCGGGCCATCTGGGGTTTCATCATCCTGAGGAGTATCCGGGAAACGGGTGACACGGCGCAGGCGATGGAGTGGCTCCGCCGGCTCGACGCCAACACCAAGACCTACACCATGAACCCGGCGATTCTGTACCAGAAGCTGGCACGGCAGGAGGGGGTGCTGTCACTCTGGGATTTGCAGGACATGCTCATCGGGCGATCGAAGGGGCTGCCGTTCGGCTATGTGTTCCCCGCCAGCGGCACGGTGGTGATCGAGGACGCCATCGGCCTGGTGCGGGGCGCCCGTCACCCGGAAGCCGCCAAGGCGTTCATCGATTTCGTGGCCACCGACGAGGCACTCCTGCTTACCGCACGTGAGGTGTTCCGTCTCCCGGCGCGGAGGGATCTCCCTGCCGATTCGGTTCCGGAATGGATCGCCGAGGTCGAAGCCAGCATGAAGCCCGTCCCCATGGACTGGGATCTCCTGGCCCGCGAGGGCCCATCGTGGATGTCCTACTGGGACGAGCACGTGCGCGGCAAGGGTAGCCGGTGATCCCTGGCTCCCGATGACCGATTTTCTGGTTCTCGACCGCCTTACCAAGCGGTTCGACGGCGTCGCGGCCGTCGACGATCTTTCGTTGGGACTGGCCCGGGGTGAGATTCTGGCCTTGCTCGGGCCCAGCGGGAGCGGCAAGACCACCACGCTCAGGCTGCTGGCCGGGTTCGAGTGGGCCGACGACGGCCGGGTGGTGGTGGACGGACAGGACGTGACCAGATTGGCGCCGGTGGGTCGGCGCTTCGGCATGGTGTTCCAGCACTACGCGTTGTTCCCCCACCTGGATGTGGGAGCCAACGTCGCGTTTGGGTTGGAGGCCGGTCGGCTCGACCGCGGGGAGCGAACGCGTCGCGTGGCGGAGGCCCTGACCATGGTCGACTTGGCCGGATATGAACGCCGCAGCGTGAGCGAGCTTTCCGGCGGCCAGCAACAACGGGTGGCGTTGGCACGGGCCTTGGCGCCAGAGCCCCGTATTCTCCTCCTCGACGAGCCGCTGTCGAATCTCGATCCGTCCCTGCGCGAACGAACCCGTGGCGAGTTGCGCGACCTGATCCACCGTGTAGGCATCACCACCGTGTTGGTGACGCACGAGCAGGAAGAGGCGTTCGATCTGGGTGATCGCATCGCTCTGCTGCGCGACGGCCGGTTGCAACAAGTCGGCAGTCCGGACCAACTGTATCGGGCGCCGGTAAATCCGTTCGTGGCCGGATTCGTGGGCCGGGCGTCGGATCTTAGGGGCCAGGTAACGGCGGAAGATCCGTCGGTGCTGGTCGTCGATGGCGTCCGGTGGCCTCTCCCCGACGGTACCGGCGGATTCATTGGGCCGGCCGTCATGATGGTGCGGCCGGAGGCCATCCGGTTGGTCGAGCCGTCGCGGGGGGTCACTGACGCCACCGTCGGCGCCCGACGCTTCCTCGGCGCCACGGCGCTGTTCGTTGTGGAGACGGATCACGGGACCGTGCTGGAAGTGACGGCAGATCCGCACGCGGTGCGTACCGGGGACCGCGTCGGATTGTCGTTCACGGGCATTGGCGTGCACGTCTTCCCGGCGGCGAGCGCATGAGGAAACCCCGGCGCGTCGAGGCGTTCGGTTGGTTGCTCGCCATCGTTCTGGCGTGGCTGGTAGTGTACCCCATTTTCTTGGTGCTGGTGGAGAGCGTGCGAGGGCCGTCGGGATGGACCCTCGAGCACGTCAGCCGGTTCCTGGAGCGGGGCAATACCTGGGAAGCGCTGTGGGGGAGCCTGTGGATCTCGCTGGTGAGCGTCGTGCTGGCGGGGACGCTGGGTGTGCCGCTGGCGTTTCTCTTCAGCTGGGTGGACTTTCCGGGCCGCCGGGTGCTGTCGGGGCTGGTGGCGCTGCCGGCGGTCCTCCCTCCGCTGGTGGGTGTGATCGCCTTCATGTTTCTCTACGGTGAGAGCGGGTTCGTAGCCCATCTCGTCCGCGCGGTATTTGGGCTGGACCGGGCGCCGTGGCGACTCGAGGGTGCGGGGGCGATCCTGCTGGTTCACGGCTACTCGATGTACGTGTACTTCTACCTCTTTATTCGTGCGGCTCTGGCACGACTGGACTCATCGATGCTGGAGGCGGCCGCCAGTCTCGGGGCCGGGCGGACGCGGACCCTGTTCCGGGTGGTGCTGCCGATGGTGCGCCCGGCGCTCACCGGAGCGGCCCTGCTGACCTTCATGACGTCGCTGGCGTCGTTCAGTGCGCCGTACATTTTCGGCGGCGGGTTCCGGGTCATGACCACGCAAATCGTGACGACCCGATTGAACGGTGACAACGGACTGGCCATGGTGCAGACCGTGTCGCTCGCCCTGGTGGCGCTGGTGGCACTGTGGTCGTTTCGGGGCAACGTTGGCGGTACCGGCTATACCGCCCAGGCCAAGGGTGTGGCGCCCAAGCCCAGGCCGATCCGGGGGCGGCGGGCCCGGGTGGCCATGGCCACCGCGGCCTGGGCGGCGGCCATCGTGCTGTTGCTGCCCCATGCCACGGTGATCCTGGTTTCGCTCGTTCCGTTCGGCACCTGGACCACCGAGGCGATTCCCCCGGCCTACACCGTGCAGAACTACGTGACACTGATCACCGAGCCGGAACGGCTGCGCCCGCTGGTGAATAGCGTGACCATGGCGTCGATGGCCACAGCGCTGGCGGTGGGGTTGTCGGTGCTGGCGGGGGTTCTGGCCGTCCGGCGCAAGGTACGAGTGGGGCCGGCGATCGAGGCCCTGATGTCGCTACCGTGGGCGGTGCCGGGTACCGTGTTCGCCATCGCCCTGGCCACGGCGTTCAGCATATCTTCGCCGGCGACGGGGAGGTTCCTGTTGGTGGGGACGTTGTGGATCCTCCCGCTCGCCTACCTGGTTCGCAAC
>SMVY01000152.1 GCA_004357415.1 Gemmatimonadota bacterium | reverse complement strand
GTCACCCTTCTTCCGGGCCTTGATGATGGCGGCGGCGTGCACCCCGGTGGCCGTGCGGAACGCGTCACTGCCAACCACCGGATAACTGGCCGGGATGGGCACGCCGGTCGCCTCCGACGCCGCCTGGCAGTACTCCACCAGTCCGCTGAGATCCTGGTCGAGCGCGCCCAGGAGGTAGAGGTTGACGATCAACAGATCCATCTCGGCGTTGCCGACCCGTTCACCGATCCCCAGGGCCGTGGCGTGCACCCGGTCGACGCCCGCTTCTATTGCGGCCAGGCAGTTGGCGATGCCCAGCCCCCGGTCGCGGTGTCCGTGCCAGTCGACCTTGACCGCCTCGCCCGACGGCTCGACGATCTCCTCCACAACGAACCGCACCAGGGCCCTGACCCCCGCCGGCGTGGCGTGGCCCGTGGTGTCGGCCAGGCAGATCCGTCTGGCACCGCACTCGATGGCGGTAGCATAGAGGCGCCGCAGGGTTTCTGGTTGCGCCCGGGTGGTGTCTTCGGTGACGTACATGACCGGAAGCCCGTGGCCGACGGCGAACGTCACCGCCTCCTCGGTGGCCCGCAGCATCTTGTCCATGGTCCACCCTTCGGTGAACTGCCGGATGGCCGAGGACCCGATGAACGTGGCCGCTTCGATGGGGAGGCCAACTTCCTGGGAGATATCGACGATGGGTTGGATGTCGGCCACCACCGTCCGGGCGGCGCAGTTGGGATCGATCGGGAGATGCTGATCGACGATCTCGCGGGCCAGTATGCGGACCTGCTCCACCACCCTCGGGCCGGCGCCCGGAAGCCCGATGTCGGCCGCCCGAACGCCCACGCCGGCCATGAGGTGGAGCAGCCGCACCTTGGCCTCCATCGGCGGGTCGATCACCGAGGGACTCTGCAGGCCGTCGCGCAGGGTCTCGTCGTTCAGAACGACTCGGCAGGAGCCATAGTCGAACCCGTTGGCCTGCTTGTTCCAATCGTAGATCAGTTCGCTGTGGTTCATGCGGTTGGTTCCTGGTTCCGGTCGGGCGGTAGCGGGCGGTAGTAGACGGTAGTGGGCGGTAGTATTTTCACCGCACACCGCACACCCTACGTCCTACGCCTTGTCGCCCGTGACCCGGCAGTCATCCCCCAGGCTGGCCGGCCCTTGGATACCGCTGGCCTCTACCCTGTTGCCCAGCATGGCGCCGTCGAGCCGCACTCCCGTCAGTCGGCCGTCCCGGCCGATGATGCTGTTGCGGACGGTGCTGTCGGTGATGGTGGTGCCCGCTTCGATCGACACCCCGGGGCCGATCTCGCTCCGCTCGATGGTGACGCCGTCTTCGATGTATACCGGATCGTGGACGGTGACGCCGGGGAAATCCCGGCGGCGCGCGGCACCGGAGGCGAGTAGGATCTCGTTGGTCTCCAACAGCGTCTCCAGCTTGCCGCAATCGTACCAGCCACCGACCTCGGCCACCAGGATCTTGCGGCCCTGGTCGATCATGTACTGGAACGCGTCCGTCAGGAAGAACTCGCCCTTGAACGCCGGTTGGGCCAGGGTATGGTCGATCCCGGCCCACAACGTCTCGACGTCGCGGATGTAGTACAAGCCGATGTTGGCCAGCTTGGAGATCGGTTCGGACGGCTTTTCCACGATCCTGGTCATGTAGCCCTGGTCGTCCGTCACCACCACGCCGTAGAGCTGGTAGTCCTCGACCTCCTTGGCCCAGATGATCCCGTCGGCGTCGGTCCGGGTAATCAGCGACAGGTCGGCCTCGAAAACCGTGTCGACGAACACGATCAACACCGGGCCCGTTACCTGGGGCCGGGCCAGGTTGACGGCGCCGGCGGTGCCGTCCTGCACCGTCTGCTCGATGAACCGGGCCGGGATGTCATAGCGCCCGGTGGCGTAGCGTTCGACCTCTTCCTTGAGGTGGCCGGTAATGAAGATCAGCTCCTCCACGTCCAGCCCCTCGAGACGATCCATCACCCAGTCCATGACCGGCCTGCCGGCCACCTTGAGCAGCGGCTTGGGCACCAGGTGGGTGTGGGGTCTGAGTCGGGTGCCCTTGCCGGCGAGGGGGATGATGACTTGCATCTACGACGTTCTCCCGTAGCGATCCTTCAGCCGGACCAGGTCGTCGAGGTGTGGGGTCGAGGCCTCCAACACGTCGCTGTCGACCACGGCTTCGATCTGGTGGATGACACCGGGTGCGATGTGTACGCTCTCCCCTTCCAGGAAATGGCGCTCGACCATTTCGTCGCCTTCCTTAATCCGCAGCACCAATTCGCCCGACAGCACGTGCATGGTTTCGTCTTTCTCGTTGTGATACTGCAGGCTCAGTATCTCACCCGCGTTGACGTGGAGGATCTTCCCCACGTAATGAGAGGTTCTGGCCCAGACGAGTTCGTACCCCCAAGGCTTGTCCACGCGGTACGGCACTTCGGTCATCGATCCTCCGCTGGCGTCAGCGTAAACGACTTGGGAGTCGACACGCAAGCGTTGAGACACACTCCGCAACCGACACAGCCTTCGATCCTGAGCACGGGGTGTCCCGCGTCGTCCATCCCCAACGCCGACTCTCCGATGGGGCACGCCGCCGCACACACCGTGCAGCTGATCCCCCGATAAGTGATGCACCGCTCCGGCAGGAACTCCAGCACGCCCAGCCGGTGTCCCTCCCACCCGTACTCTGGGAGGGTGAGCGCATCGGTGGGACACGCCGCGGCGCACGGCATGTCGGGACAGGCGACACACGGTTGCTGGAGCGGATGCAGGTATGGCGTGCCGGCGGCCAGGCCGCCGGTGGCGGCGACCTTGACGATCGCCTTCGGGGGGCACACGTCGACACAGGCGCTACACCGGGTACAAGCGGCCAGGAATTCAATTTCCGGTAGCGCCCCGGGCGGCCGCAGATACCGCTGGGTGACCACCCGCTTTTCCGCACGGGCCATCGCCCGATCGACCCATTCGCCGACCGCGTCGCGGACCAGTTCGCGCCGGGTGCCATGCCCGAACCGGCCAAAACGAAAGAGGGCCATAGCAGAGAAGTGTATCACCTCTCTCCCCGATTCGCAGGAGCCCCGGTGCCAACGTCCGACCCCTGCTACCCCTTCCTACGACTTCCAGCGGTCCCGGCGGACGCCGGTGATCAAACGGGCGCCCGACTGATAGGTGAAGTACTGCCAAGCCCACTGGAACATCACCATGAATCGGTTCCGGAACCCGATCAGAAAGAAGATGTGGACGAAAGCCCATATGGCCCACGCCAGGAATCCCTGAAAGCGCAACCGGCCGAGGTCCGCTATGGCGTGGCCGCGACCGATGACGGCCAGCTGCCCCTTGTCACGATAGTGGAAGGAAGGCCGTTCACGGCCCTCCAGATCGGCGACGATCGCGCGCGCGACGTGGCGGCCCATCTGCATTGCCACGGGGGCCAGGCCTGGGAGCGTGCGGTCCTCCTGCCGGAAGGCGGCGGCATCCCCGACCACGTAGATCTCCGGGTGACCGGGAATGGTGGTGTCGGCCTTGACAAGGATCCGTCCCTGCCGGTCCTGCTCGGCCCCTATGGTCGATAGCATGGGCGAGGTTTCGTTGCCGGCAGCCCACACGATCGTCCTCGTGGGAATGGTCCACCCGCCCGCCGATACCGAGGTGTCGGTGATGGCGGTGACGAAAGTCTCACACTTGACGTCGACGCCGAGCCGTCGGAGTTGCCGTTTGGCGCCAGCCGCCAGATGGGCCGGGTAGCTTGGGAGGATTTCGGGGCCGCCCTCGACCAGGATGATGGTGGCTTCGCGGGGATCGATCCGGCGGAAATCGCGCCTGAGCGCGAAGCTCCGCAGCTCAGCCAACGCCCCGGCGACCTCGACTCCGGTGGGGCCGCCGCCGATGATCACGAACGTGAGCCACGCCTGCCGCGCCAGGGGATCGTCCTCCCGCTCGGCGGATTCGAAAGCCAGCAGCACGCGGCGCCGGATCTCGAGGGCGTCATCGATGCTCTTGAGGCCCGGCGCCAGGGACTCCCACTCCGGTCGATCGAAGTACGAGTGTCGGGCGCCGGACGCGACGACCAGATAGTGGTAGGGAACTGTCGTCCCGTCGGTCAGGATCACGGTACGGCCGGCGGCATCCACGCTCTCCACCTCGCCCAAGACGACCTCGGCGTTGTGCTGACGGCGGAGGATGGATCGGATAGGACTGGCGATGTCACTCGGCGAGAGACCCGCGGTCGCCACCTGGTACAGCATCGGTTGAAATAGATGGTGGTTGCGACGATCGATGAGCGTTATGCGAACGGGGCTGCGGGCCAGCCCGCGTGCCGCGTGAATCCCGGCAAAGCCACCGCCGATGATGACGACGTTGCGATCCGGCGCCGTCATACAGTCCTGCCGGTCCTAGTGTGCCAACAGCTGACGACGCAGCATCGTCGCCCGTCGTCTGACCGAGCCATCGAACAACCGATCTCCCACCCTGACGACAGTGCCGCCGAGGATGGCCGGCTCGGTGTAGTAGCGGGTGATGACCTCCTTGTCGAGCATCTTCTCGAGCGCGGCCTGAATCGAGCGCCGCAGGTCGTCGTTCGGCTCGCGCGCCAGCGTCACCTCGGCGCGGACCCGGTTGAACTTGACGTCGACTAGCCCGAGGAAGGCGTCGGAGATCGGACGGAACAGACCCTGGCGCCCCCGCTTGACGACGGCCTGCAGAAACAGCACCAGATCCCGCGGCGCGTCCTGCATACCGACGGCGAGGAGCTGGGACTTTTGGCTCCTGGTCACCCGCGGCGACAGCAACACGGCCTGCACCCCCGGCGCCTGCTCGATGGCCGACGCCAGGGCATCCATGAGATCGGCGTATAGCCGGTACTCATCCGCCTTACCGGCCAGGGAGAATAGCGCCTCCGCATAGTTCAGCGCGATCGTTTCCTGTCTCAATTGGCCTCCTCCAGGGAGCCCAGGTAGGACAGCACCAACTTGCGGTCACCGTCGCTGTCGAGCCGTTGCTCGATCAACTTTGACGCCATGGCCAATGACAGGTCGACCGCTTCCTCCCGCAGCGCCCGCAGGGCCTTTTCCCGCTCGGCGGCGATGTCCCGCTTGGCGCGATCGAGGAGAGCCTCCTGCGCCTGCTTGGTCTTCTCCAGCGCCAGGGAACGCTCTCGTTCCGCCGCGTGCTTGGCGTCCGCCAGGAGTTGCTGCCCCTGGGACCGGGCCTCGCCCAGCAGTTTCTGTTGCTCGGCGAGGAGGGCCGCGGCTTCCTCGTTGTGGGTTCTTGCTTCCTCGAGCTGCTTGGCGATCGCCTGCTCGCGCTCCTCGGTGGCCTGCACGATGGCCGGCCAGGCGTACTTCTTGAGCAGCAGAAAGAGGATACCGAAGACAATCCATGCCCAGAAGAACAGGCCAAAATTGACTTCAAACGGTGAAGCCGGCCCGCCGCCTTCGGCGGCCATCATCATCGATGGGAATGCCAACATGGGGCGCCCCGGCTTAGATGAACAAGAACAGCAGGGCGAACACCAGCGCGATGATGGTGGCGCCTTCGAGCAGCACCGCGATCAGCAGCGCCGCTCCACGAATCTCGTTGGCCGCTTCCGGCTGCCGGGCAATAGCCTCGGCGGCCGACCCACCAATCCGCCCCAGGCCGATGCCGGCGCCGATGATGGCCAGGCCGATGCCCAGGCCGGCGCCCAACAAACTGTTGATGCCCTTGGCGACGGCGGGATCGGTGATTGCGTCCTGTACGACGAGTAACATGTTGACCATTGGTCAATCCTCTAGGATTTGAGAGATTGTCGTGTGCTGCACCCCCGGCGCACACTCGCCGTCTCTCGCGGTGAGGCGCTGCCGGTGTCCGCCAACGGCCCTCAGGCCAGCGGACTTCCCCAGCCACCAGGCCGGGTACGATTGAGACGGCGTTAGGGTGCTTCGGCCGTCTCATGCGGTCGGCTTTCAGCGGTCAGGGGTCAGCTGTCCGCCGCCAGCCGCTGGCCACTAGTGCTCATGCTGCATCAGCCCGATGAACACCGCACTCAACAAGGCAAACACGTAAGCTTGCAGGAAGGCCACGAACAATTCCAGCATCATGATGGCCGTGACCAACGCGGTGGTGGTGATGCCAATCGCCCAGTTGGTGCCGTAGGGCAAGTTGCCGAACAAGAAAATGAGGCCGAACAGGGCCAGGATCACGATGTGACCAGCAGTCATGTTGCCGAACAACCGAACGGCGAGAGCGAACGGTTTCACCAGCTTGCCGATGATCTCGATGGGGGCCATGGCGATCGCCATCACCACGGCCCCTACGCCCGTCATCCCGGGCACGACGGGGAAGATGGTCCGCAGGTAACCCTTGGGGCCCAGCGTTATCATCCCCGATATTTCCACGGTAAAGAACACCAGAATCGCCAACGCCGCCGTCACCGCCAGGTTGCTTGACGGGCTCACGTTCAGCGGCGGTGGCATGAGCCCCATCACGTTGCTGAACAGAATGAAAAAAAACAGAGTCATGATGAGCGGGGCGAACTTGGCGCCATTGGGCCCAATGTTGGCGATGGCGATGTCGTCGCGAACCCACAGGACGAAGGCCTCCATGGCGGCGGCAAAGCCCTTCGGTGCCTGCTCGCCGGCGCGCTGCTTCTTCAGCATCCGGCCGGTCAGCCACATGACGAAGAACACCAGCACGGCCACCAGTACCATGAAGACCACGTGCTTGGTGGGCGACAGGTTGATGGTCATACCGAAGACGTGGATATCGGCAAAGCGCGGCAGATGGATCGTCTGCAGTGGCAGGGACTCGAACGGGTGCAACTCGATGGTCCAGGAGTCGGCGGTGTGGTGCAGGATCACTTCGCCCAGGTCCAGGCCGTGCTCGGCCTGCTCCACCGCATCGTGCACCACCGCGGCCGCCGCATCTTGGGCGGTGTGGACTGTGTCCTGAACCACCTGGTCGTGCTCCTGCATCATCGGAATAATCGCCGTATTTCAGTGAAGAGCAGCGGAATGACTACGCCCAGGTAACCCAGGGCCGTCGGCAACGGCGGAAACAACTCAGGCTGGAGGGCGACGGCCACGAACACCAGCACCACGCCGGCCAGCCGGAACACCATCCCGACGAGCCAGCGCTGCACGAACACATTGAAATTCCCTTCCCCGGCGGAGGCCATGAAGATCGTGGCCGCCAACTGAGTGCCCGTGGCGAGGAGACCGAACGCGAGTCCGGGAACTAGGGCCTGACGCCCCCAAACGAGCCACAGGATTCCCGTGACCGCCACCGTCAGTGCCACGCCCCACGCGCTAGCCTTCAGCCGGCGCCGTCCTTCTTCCGGCGTTGCCCGATTCGTTCAGCCTCCAGCCGGCGGTACACCGACAGGAAGCCAAGCACCGCGCCGACCAGCGTCCCGGCAACGGTGAACAACGGCACCACACCTAGGCGGCGATCGACCCACAACCCGCCCAGCGTGAAGACGATGACACCGCCGGCAAAGGTGAGGCCATAGGATACGTACTTGTACCCCTCCCCGTATTGTTTGCCAGGACCTGATTTGGGCTCCATACCGGGCGAAAATCTACCGGCTTGTGAAATAATGCGCAAGCGATGCGGGCCTGCCGGGAGGCCGGGTCGCGGCCCGGGACCCAAGGCCGTAGGTTCCGGACGGAAACTCCCCCGGGGGCCCGCTCGTCGGGTAACAACCGGTGTCCCCGGTAGTCCTAAAGGCGCTTACATTCAACAGTTACCCTATTCGGGGAGTAGATGACCGTTTCTCACGCCGCACCCGACGACGTCCAGCAGCTCGAGCACCTCGCTCGGGCGGTCGAACGCCTCCGCCACCAGGTGGCCCGGCGTATCGTGGGCCAGGACGAGCCCATCAAGGGGATCCTGACCGCTATCCTCGCCGGTGGGCACGTCCTCCTCATCGGCGTGCCCGGCCTGGCCAAGACCCTGATGGTGTCCACCGTGGCCGAGGCGCTGGCGCTGACGTTCCACCGGATCCAGTTCACGCCTGATCTGATGCCCAGCGACATCACCGGTACCGAGATCATCGAGGAGGATCACACTACCGGCAAGCGTGCCTTTCGGTTCGTGCACGGCCCGGTGTTCGCCAACGTGGTCCTGGCCGACGAGATCAACCGCACCCCGCCCAAGACCCAGGCGGCGCTGCTGCAGGCCATGCAGGAGCACGAGGTGACCGCCGCCGGCAAGACCTACCGGCTGGAAGAGCCGTTCTTCGTCCTGGCCACCCAGAACCCCATCGAGCAGGAAGGCACCTACCCTCTCCCCGAGGCGCAGCTGGACCGGTTCATGTT
>SMVY01000151.1 GCA_004357415.1 Gemmatimonadota bacterium | reverse complement strand
GGTGGCCCGGACCACCCCGATCGCCGAGTTGAGTTCGTCGATGTCGCCGTAGGCGGCTACCCGTACGTGGGCTTTGGACACACGGCCACCACCGAAGAGGCCGGTGTCACCACCATCGCCGGTGCGGGTATAGATCTTCATACGGGGGAAGATGTATCGCCGGGCTTGGCGATGCCAGCGACCGGGCCACTATGCGTGGCCCGTGAGTGCCGTGGCCTCCCGCCCGGCCATCCCGGGGGTGGGCCAGACGGACGAGCGGGAGGAGTACTATCGCGCCAAGTCGACGACCACACTGTCGATGTACTGTGTCATGGCGGTGTAGCCCAGTATGTGATGGTTGGCGATGACCGAAAAGATCAGTTGCTGACCGTCGCGGTGCTCCAGGTATCCCGAAAGGCTGTTCACCTTGGAAATGCTCCCGGTCTTGGCCATGACCCGGCCTTCGAGCGGGGTACCGAGGAACCTGGAGCGGAGCGATCCGCGGCTTCCTGATTGAGGGAGCCCGGCGGCGAAGACGTCGAAGTTCGGGTGGTGGCGCATGTAGCCGAGCAACTGTGCCAGGGCCAGCGGAGTGACCACGTTGTTGCCAGCAAGGCCGGAGCCGTCACTGAAGCTGAATTGCGTCGAGTCAATGCCCACAGAATCGATGAGAAACCGTTTC
Source organism: Gemmatimonadota bacterium (assembly GCA_004357415.1). Classification (GTDB taxonomy): domain Bacteria; phylum Gemmatimonadota; class Gemmatimonadetes; order Gemmatimonadales; family GWC2-71-9; genus N074bin45. The sequence continues at coordinate 5,893 of SMVY01000151.1, read as the reverse complement.
TCCACTTCCAGGCCTTCACGCCATGATCCGGCCGATCCGAATTGTTTCCCCAGCTGCTTCAGGGTCATCTCGGCAAACCAGTTTTGACTGGAATTGAGGATGGGGAAGATCCAATCCTTGAGTGGCCGCGATCGGACTTCCGCCAGCGCCGCCGAGGATCGGGTGTGCCGATACTGCAGTGAATCGGTGGTGGAGAGCGTAGCGCCGGCAACGGCGATGCCCTCCGCGATCAATGCCGATCGAAATGCCTGGGCCGTAAAGAGATTGGGGTCGGGGAGCGCAAAGTATTCCGTCCGTTCATTGCGCCCCAGAGGCAAGTCACCCTCGGCCCAGACGTCCATGGTGCCCTGGGCGCGATAGAAATCAAGGGTCTTGCTGGACCCCCGCGCGCTGGTCCTGGCGCGGTTGGTGAACGAGACGTCCCCGAAATCGGGGGAGAAGGAGATGGTTGGTGGAGTGTCGATGTCCGGCCCTGGTGCGTAGGTGATGTCGATCGCGTTGTCGTTGAATCCCAGGCCCGATACCGGCGCCGCGTACCACCAGTTGAGGTCGTATGCTTCCCACGACGGGTGGACCACCGTCGGCTCGAAGTAGCTGCCGTCCCCAATGATGTCGCCCGCCACCGCCCGGATGCCCCGGACCTTGAGCTGCAGGGCCAGGAGTCTGAGCGGCTTGAGCGGATCGTCCTCGCAGGCCCCGACCAGGGTCGTGTCCACTCCGTAGCAGCGGCGACTGAACGTGGGATCTCCGCGACCGTAGAGCACCAGATCGCCCTGCACGACCCCGTCGACCACGGGCCCCGTGGAGTAGACGCTGGTGGTGACAGTGAAGTCTCCCGGGAGGAGCGCCGAGGCTACCGCGCCGACGACGAGTTTGGTATTGCTCGCCGGCATGAAGAGCCGTTCGGCGTTGCGGCCAAAGAGTACTTCGCCGCCCTCGGTCGTGAGCACGATGCCCCACAGATTTCGCTGCAGCGGTGGGGTCTCAAGCCGCCGATCGACGCGCCGGCTCAGGGATTGGGCCTGGATGCTGGGGAGGGGGGCCACGATCGCGGACAGCAGCACTGAGGCGATGATGGTTGTGACGGTCCGGAGAGTTCGATTCGGTGCGGTCATTCGCGGGGTTGCTCGCATTGCAGGAGTTGGTCGGTACCGCGGTCGGTGACCGGGAAAGATACCTGACGGCTGGTTGCCGTGGGATCACAGACTAATTCTTTGACAGCGTAGCGTAAGCTGCTGAAAATAGCCATGTTACCACAATGGGCTCGTTCGCTTCGTCGTGTCGTATTGAAACGTCTCGTCCGTTGCAGGATCGTACACCTCCAGTGGGGCAGAGGTGCGGACCTGAGGCTGGCCGTTGAGGGGGCTCGGAGCTCTGGGGCTGGCCTTGGCGGCGCAGGTGGTGGCCCCCGCTACGGCGGCGGGGCAGTTCGAGGAACTGGTAGTGCGGCAGCTCAAGTTTAGCGGCAACCATGCAATCGACAGCGAGACCATGCGGTCGTTCATCGCCACGACCAATTCGAGTTTCTTCGCCACGAGTCCCATGATTCGGTGGATGGGTCTCGGGGCCAAGCGCACGTTCAACCAGCGGAACTTCGAGACCGATGTCGAGCGGCTGAAGTTGCTGTACCGCAAGTCGGGCTACCTCGAAGTCGAAATCGACACCGTAGTTCGGCGTACTGACAAGAACATTTACCTCACGTTCATCATCACCGAGGGCCCTCCGGTAGTGGTCGAGGAGATGGCTATCCTGGGTCTCGATTCGATCCCCCATCCTGACCGGGTGACGCGCGACCTCCCGCTACGTGCGGGCGACCCATTCAACCGATTCCTCATGCAGGCAACGGGGGACACCCTCGCGCGGAGGCTCCAGGATCGGGGATATCCGCAAGCGGAGGTGTTCTTGAGCTTCCGGGTCGAACACCTCGCCCGGACGGCGACGGTGGGCCTGGACGTGTATCCGGGACTCATGAGTACGGTCGGGTCGATCAGGGTGGAGGGGACGGACCGGCTGCAGCCCTCGCTGGTGCGATCGCTGCTGACCACGTCGCCAGGCGATGACTACTCGCGCGAGAATCTGTTTCGCAGTCAGCGTAACCTGTACCGCTCGGATCTGTTCCGCTACGTTGCCGTCGGGATCGATACGCTCGACTACGACTTCGATTCCGACACCGTGCCTATCAGCGTCCGTGTCATCGAGGGCCGGTTTCACCGGGTGCGCGCTGGGGTTGGGTACGGGACCGACGATTGTATCCGCCTGGGGGCTGGGTGGACCGCCCGCAACTTCCTGGGGAACGGGCGCATCTTCGACCTGTCGGGCCGGCTGTCCAAGATCGGTGTGGCACCGCCGTTTACGGGGTTGTCCGACAACCTGTGTCAACAACTCGCGTTCGACCCGGCCACCGGCGAGGGCGATCCCTTTTCCCAGGAACTCAACTACAACCTCACTGCGTCCCTTCGCCAGCCGGCGTTTTTGTCGCCGAAGAATACGATGGCGATCTCGGTGTTCGCCGAACGGCGCAGTTCTCCCAACGTGTTCCTGCGCGAAGACTTCGGTACCAGTCTCAGCTTGGCGCGCATCACCGCGAGCCTAATCGGGCTCGATCTCATATATCGATGGGAAAACGGGTTTACCGAGGCCAGCGACGTAAACTTCTGCGCCTATTTCAACGCGTGTACCCGCGAAGACATCGATGAGTTGCGGCAGCGTCAGAACCTGGCGACGATCTCGCTTCGGGGGACGGTTCCCCGAGTCAATCACCCCATCAACCCAACCCGCGGCTGGGTTGCCAAGCTCGAAGGCACGCTGAGTTCGAGTATCATCGGCTCGTCGCCGTTGCAAGAGTTCGTTCGTTTCATCGGCGATTTTTCGTGGTATCGACCCGTTCGCCGAGGGCACATCCTGAGTTGGCGGTTGCGGGGAGGCGTACTGTTTGCTCCGCGGATTACTCTCGAATCCGGGGCGAACGCCTTTGTACCCCCCGCTCAACGGTTCTACGCCGGCGGCCCCAACGACGTCCGCGGCTATCGCCGAAACGAGCTGGGTCCGGTGGTGTACGTCGTCGATTCGGCCAGCGTGGTCGACAGCAATGGCATGCTCGACCCGGCCGCGTTGCAGAACGCGCGAGTCGAGGCGGTCGGTGGCAACATGCTGGCGGTGGGGAATGTAGAACTCCGCATCCCCACCGGGATATGGCCCCGGCTGCGTCTGGCGCTGTTCATCGATGCCGGCTCGGTGTGGGTCCGAGACCCAGCGGCCCTGGCGCCGTTTCGTTTGCGCGTAACGCCGGGGGTGGGGCTGCGACTCAATACTCCGTTGGGGCCGGCCCGACTAGATGTGGCCTACAATCCCTACGACTTCCCACCGGGAAGACTCCTGGGCAGCACCCCCAGCGGTGATCTAGTCGAGCTGTCGGACGACTTCCAGCGGGCCCGCAACCGGAACTTCACCATTCACGTTTCAGTGGGGCAACCGTTCTGATGCGCCGCACCCTGGTCCACGCGGTGTTCGTGACGTTGCTCAGCACCCTGGCGACTATCCTCGGCGTGGTGACGTCGATGACGGCCACGAGGCCGGGCCGCCAGCTGTTGGCGAGGATCGCCTCCGAGGAGATCGCCTCGGTGATAAGAGGCCGGCTTTCGGTGCGCGAGATATCCGGAAGTTTTCTGCGGAGCCTGGTACTCGACGACGTCGTGATCCGCGACACTTTGGGCGGCATGTTGGCAACGATTTCACGAATCGAAGTCAGCTACACGCTTCCCCAGCTTCTCGCCGGTCAAATCGTCTTGTCCAACGTGCTGCTCGATTCACCCAACCTTCTTCTCAAGAAGATGCCGTCCGGCAGGCTCAATCTGAAGGAGGTTCTCCGGCTGGGCGAGGGAACGGGCACCGGACCGTCACCGCTGATCCAGTTCCGCAACGTGCGCATCGATGACGGGCGCATCCGTATCGAAACCCCGTGGGCGCCGGACGACACCGTCACCACGGCGGCGGGCCTTCAGGCCGCGCTCGCCATCGAACGTGCCAAGCTCGGCCGGGTGATCGAGGACACACCTGACGGCTACCGGAAGGTGGTGACCATCGAGAACCTGACGGCACGCCTCCGGCAGGTGACGGTCAGTTCGCCCGACGGGCTCCCCCTCACCATCGACATCGACAGCCTCTGGGTCGACATCAGCGATCCGCAGCTCTCGTTCCGTCACGCCATCGGCCGGGTACAGGTCCCGGGCGACAGTCTGGTGTTTTCGCTCGAGCACGCGCAGCTCCCTCACTCCACCGTCGTTGGCGGCGGGGTCGTCGTATTCCGCGAAGGTACCGAGTTCTTCGATTTCACCCTCACCTCCTCCCGGGCGGCGCTGATCGATTTCCTTTGGGTGTCGAGAGATTTCCCCGACTTGCGAGGACGGACGGTCTTTGCCGCGCGCACCGAGTCGCCCGAGCGGGCGGCGTTCGTGCTCCGCGACCTGTCCTTGTCCGGGGCCGACGGGGCTCACCTGGAAGGGCAGCTGACCGTCATCAAGGATGACCGGCGCGGCCTGGGATTCCGCGATCTCGACCTGCAGAGCCGGAATCTCGATCTGGACATGATCCGACCGTTCATCGACGCGCTCCCGTTTTATGGGTCGGTCACCGGCCGCACGGTATTGGCCGGTCACTTCGACGACCTCGCCGTCGAGGTCGATTGGCTGTTCCAAGATGCCACCCACGACAGCCTGCCGGTGACGATGCTGCGCGGTGGCGGTCGAGTGCACATCGACGATTCGCTCGGGCTGGTGTTCGACAGCATCGCCGTTCGCGAATCGGACATCGATCTGCGGACGGTCCGGTATTTTGCCCCGGCCGTGTTGCTCGAAGGCCGTCTCCAGGCCTCAGGGACCCTGCGCGGACCGGTGCGCAACGCCGCGTTCGAAGGGTCCGTCAGCCACAGCGACGGCGAACGCCCCACCAGCAGTGCGTTCGGGACTTTCCGGCTCGACACGAGAGGGGACACGCTCGCCTTGGCCGTCGATGTGCAAGTGGACCCAATCGATTTCGAGGGTATCCGCCGAGGTCTTCCACGGCTTCCATCGCGCGGTCAGCTGGTAGGGCGCGTCTGGATGGAGGGGCCGGTGACCGCCATGGCCGTCGATGTCGACGTTACCGGCCAGCTCGGGTCGGTGACACTCAAGGGCACCGCGTCGCTCCTCCCCGACGCCCTCGGCGGCGCGCCGCTCACCGCCAAATTCAGCGACCTCGATCTGGCAGCGCTGCTCGGACGGGGACCCGCGACCCGCCTGAACGGCACGGCGGTGCTGGACGGGACCGCCGATTCGCTGGCCGGCCACGCTGGCAGCATCGTGGTCGATCTCGGTCCGGGCAGGATTCGGGAGTTTGCCTTCGATACCCTCGCCATGGCACTCGAGGCGGCCGACAGTCTCATCACCCTGGACACGCTGCAATTTGGCTGGGAGCGTGGTCAGTTAGCCGGATCGGGAACGCTTGGGTGGCGCCTCCCCAGAACCGGCAGGATGGGGTTCGCACTCCAGGTGGACAGCCTCGGGGTGTTCGATGCTTTGGTGGTCGAGGGGCTCGGCCTCACCCGGGACACCACCGCGTGGAACGATCTTGATGGTCTCCTCTACGCCCGGCTGGAGTTGACCGGATCGCTCGACGCGCTGGGGGCGATCGGCCAGGCGACGGTGCTGGATGTGGCCCTGGCCCAGGTGGAGGCCGACGTGGTCCGCGGCGCCCTGGCGTGGGCCGGAGGTGTCAATCAGTCACTGTCCCTCACGCTGCGGGCCGATACGCTGGCCATCGGTTCCTATGAATTCCCCGTTGTTTCGCTGCGGCTGCAGGGTGCGCCGGACTCCATCGCCTGGCGGGGGACCGTGGAGATGGAGCACCACACCTCGGT
>SMVY01000150.1 GCA_004357415.1 Gemmatimonadota bacterium | reverse complement strand
GCGGGCCCGGGCGCCGATGGCCGCCATCCCGTCACGCCGCCGGGCGAGGAATTGTCGCGAGGCATAGGCGAAACCGAGGAAGACGCTCGCCATGCCGGTGGCGAACACGGCCATGATCAGGGTGGTCCGGCCGAGGTCCTGTCCCTCGGCTGCCAGTCCCACAGCGGCTCCGAGGGTGGGGCCGACGCAGGGGGACCACACCGCACCGAGCAGGAGCCCCAGGGTGAATTGTCCGCGATTCCCTTCTAATGAGAAGCGGTTGAGCAGCGAGTTGGCGCCGCCCGCCAACGGAGCAGTGAGGCGAGCGAACAGCGCCTGCGTGCCCGGATGCACCAGGACCAGACCGCTTAGGAGCAGGAGCACGGCCGCGAGCAGCCGCACCGTCTGGACATCGAGCCCTAGGCCTTGGCCGAAGGCCGCCAGGCCTACCCCGAGCGCCGAACGACACCACCAGACCGGCCACGAGGGCGGGAGGTCTCCAGCGCCCCTGGGCTAACGCCCCCGAGAGCACCAGGGGGAGCATCGGCAGGACACAGGGGTTGAGGGTGGTGAGGACGCCGGCCACGAAGGCCAGGGCGTAGGCGGTCAGGGAGCGTATCCTGGCATGGCGGCCAGCGCGGCGTCGACCTGGCCGCGAATCGCCGCCTCGCGGGTGCTGCCGGCGGAACGATTCAGTTCTTCGAATCCATTGAACATGATGATGGTCGATTGGACGGCTACCCGGTGGGCCCGCACCCACTCCGCGTCACCCTCGAAGTCGACCCGGAACCCCTTGATGCCCGCGTAGCGCGGGTCGTCAAGCAGGTCCTTCAGCACCGCGTGCTGCGCCTTGCAGGTGGTGCACCAGCTGGCGTAGACGTCCACCATGATGGGCCCGCCGGCGGCCTGGGCGGCCGAGAACCCCTCCGGCGTGTACCGCGCGAAGCCGGCGGGCAGGGGGTCGTCCGAGCGGACGTTCATCCATAAGAGGTTGCCCCCCAGCGCCAGCCCGATGAGGAGGGGGGCAAAGGAGAGTGACCCTGTCAGCTTCTTCCACAGTTTCACTGGTCTTCCGTGGTATCTCATGTCAGACCGGCTCGGGGGCCGGCTTGTTCTAGTACATGAGAATGAAGGCAGAGGTTCCCCAGCACCGGCCCATTGGGCACCGGCTCAGATCACGAGCCGCCCCAGCGATACTGGTAGCTGAGCACGATCGCGTCGAAGTCGGCCCCACGCTCGACTCTCGCCCCAGACGCGAAAGTGATCCTGACCGTGTGATTGAGGGCAATGGGGATGGCACCCGTAGCGGCGAAGCGGAAGGTGGAGATGCGGGTATCCCGCGGGACACCTTCGATCTCCGTCCGGCCTCCGATCGCATACCCTACGCCGGCACCGATCCACAATCCGCGGGAGAGTGTGCGAATGACATGTAGCTTGCTGGCCAGCAGGGGCCGCTGTTTTGCGCTCAATCCGCCCAGGAAGTTCTGGTTGGTGGCGAACAACCAGACACTGCCGTAGGCCTCGATAATCCAGGGACCGGTTGAATGCGACACGCCCAACTGGGAACGCACACTCCAGCGGTTGGACCCGAGGTTGATGAGCCGGTTGGGGTCGTACTGGCCCAGCGGCACGACCACCTGGAGGCTGACGCCCACGATGGTCGACTGATGATAGTCCGTAAACCCATTGGACCGTACCGCCGGGGCACCGACGAAGTTGAATGACAGTCGCACACGGGGGTCACCCATCCCGGTGATGTGGCGACTAGTATCCTGGCCGTCCAGCGCGCCATTCCAATCGCCAATGGCTCCCGGAACAATGAGATCGACTTTGCTCGACATCCCGAAGAAATCGATAGCCCGCACGTAGGCAGCCACGGCCGAGTGAAGTCGGGATTGGAGGCCTTCGACGGGGATTGCGGGATCGAGAAGGGTATTCCCCTCAGAGTACCCGTAGCCCAGGAGCAGGAAGTTCGTCCCGATCGGGACGTTTGTCAGGGCTCGGGGTTCGAGCTCCTGGGCACGGGAAGCAGAGGTGAACCCCAAGAACGCAGCGCCGCATGACACGACCAGGAGGGCGTGAGCCTTCCGGATCGGTGCCCGCCCGCTATGCCGGATCCCGCAGCTACTTCCCGCTGTCAACCGCGGTCTCGGCCCGCTTGGCCATGCGACCGGTCCACATCCCGATCGGGATGAGAATCAACCACGAAAGATCCCACCACCCCTGGGAAGTCCAAGCTACGGGGATGGTGAGAGTAGCCGCGATCGGTTCCCCCATGAGGCGCCAGTAGACGCCGCGCGCCTGGGGCTCAGTGAGGTCATCAGAAATCAACCGGCGGTTCTTGGTGGCGTAGAACCAGGACAGCACCGCCAGCCACCCGGCGGCGGCCAGCGTGACGCTTTGCCCCAGGAGTGCCACGTTGTCCCCTTCGTACTCGATGCCGATGCGGACCATGTAGAGATAGAGCAGCAGGGCAAACATCTGCAGGATGGCGATGCTGGCGTGTTTGTTGTCGGTCCGCTCCAGATTCCCGAACATGGTGTTGTTCTGGATCCAGTAGATGATGACCAGTGCGATCCCGACGATTGACGGCAGAAAGTCTCGCGCGTGTTCCTTGAAGAAGAGCATGAGCTCCCCTTCGTAGCCTACGTCCGACGGCTTGGGGAGGAGGGCAAACACGCGCCACAGGATGAGGGCGAAAATCACGTCGACCAAGATCTCTAGGCGGCGCAGCTGCCGCTTCTCGCGTTCGCTGGTCATGCGGCGGCGTTGTTGGCTGCTGAGCAGTTCGTCGGTCATGGCGTCATCCTGGTTCAATCATCAGTGGTTGTCGTGGAGCAGTCCACCGCATCCTGGTGGACCCCGCTGTGAACCTCCTCAGAATCCCAGTCCGATCGTGAGGCCGTAGCTCAGGATGGTCTCGGTCTCGCCGAGGAGGTCCACGGCCACGATCGGCCCAACGAGGAAACGGCCCACCGGAAAGTCATACGCCGTTGCCAGCCGGAGCGCCACGTGGCTCTTTGAGCTACTGCCGCCGCTGGTGCCAGCGGCCGCGGTATCGACGAATTCGACACCCGCACCGCCGAACAGCCGCCACCCCCTGGCGGGATGCAGGAAGATCCCGGCGACGGCCAACCCGTTCCTCTTGAGTTCGCCGAAGGTCAAGTCCACCATCACACCCACCCCAATCCGCTGGGAAAGTCGGCGTTCGTAGTCGGCGCCAGCCGCGAACGTGGTCGAGGTGTGGTCGGCGAACTCCGTGGCTGCCCCCGCGAACAGGCCTAGGTGATTGCGGTGATGAACCGCCCGGCCATGGCTCCTGTCTTGAGCCGCGACTGGAGACGACGTGAGGCAGCTCAGCAAGCAAGCCATCAGCAGCACCCGGCACACTGTATCAGTCATTCGACGACCGGGGCGAGTGGCCAATAGCCGGTAACGAGATTGACACATACACGGCTCTTGGCCACCCTCAAGAGCTACCGGCCCGTCCCTTGCTGTTGCAATTCCTGCAACACCTGGTCGATGCCCAACGATGACCCCCGCACAGGAGGGAACTCCTGGAAGGTCGACAGGAACTCCGCCACATACTGTTGCGCCGGCACAAACGCCCACATCTGGTCAGCCATCCAACGCATGTACATCTGGGAATCCGCCCACATGCGCTCATAGGGATCGGCGCGCAAGTTGATCACCACCGGCCAGGCGCGCTTTACCCGGACCGCCTCATTGATGGGTCCCTCGAGCAGCGTGAAATGCAACTTCCAGTTTCCCACCCGAATGGCGTTGAGACCGCCGGCCTGGTCGAAGTAGTAGATCGCTTCGCGCGGGGAGCTGTCTTCCTCCCCTCGGAAGAACGGCATCAGGTTGAATCCGTCAAGATGTACCTTGAAGTTCTTGTCGCCGACCTGATACCCCTGGAGCAACTTGTCCTTGATGTCAGGATCCCCGGCAGCCGCCACCAGAGTCGGCATCATATCCTCATGCGAGAAGATGTCGTTGTACACCGTCCCCGGCTCGATCACTCCCGGCCACCGAATAAGGGCAGGGGCGCGGAAGCCACCCTCCCATGTGGTGCCCTTCTCTCCGTGAAACGGTGTGGTGCCACCATCGGGCCAGGTGAACTTTTCAGCGCCGTTGTCGGTCGAGTACATGACGATGGTGTTGTCGGTGATGCCAAGTTCATCCAGCTTCTGAAGGAGGATGCCCACGTGCCCGTCGTGCTCCACCATGCCATCGGGGTAGAGGCCGATACCGGTAACGCCCACGCTTTCTTCTTTGAGCCGAGTCCACACGTGCATCCGCGTGGCACTGAACCAGACGAAGAATGGCTGGTTCCGCGCGTGCGCCCGTTCGATGAAGTCGAGGGCGGCGCCCAGAAATTCTTCGTCGACCGTCTCCATCCGCTTCTGGGTGAGCGGCCCCGTATCCTCTATACGACCGTCGGAATAGCTGTGGATCACTCCTCGCGGTCCGAACCGCTCGTGGAATGCCGGGTCCTTCGGGTAGTAATAGGTCTCCGGCTCTTCCTCGGCGTTCAGATGATACAGATTACCGAAGAATTCATCGAACCCGTGGTTGGTGGGGAGATGCTCGTCCTGGTCCCCCAGGTGATTCTTACCAAATTGCCCCGAGGTATACCCCATCGGTGCCAACAATTCCGCAATCGTGGGCATTCCCGCCTGAATCCCCTGATCCGAACCGGGCATGCCGATGGTCAGGAGTCCCGTTCGAAACGGATGTTGCCCGAGAATGAACGCCGCCCGGCCGGCGGTACAGGACTGTTGCGAATACCAGTCGGTAAACATCGCTCCTTCGTCGGCGATGCGGTCGATGTTGGGTGTCTCATAGCCCATGATGCCCTGGTTGTACACACTGAGGTTGCTCCAGCCGATGTCGTCACCCCAAATCACCAGGATGTTGGGCTTGTCTTGCGCTGGTGCCGACGCTGCCGTCAAGAATATCAAGGCAAGCGATGCGACGAAGGTTCGTGCCACTCTGGTCATTGCTTCGTACCTCGAGTTGTGGTTTGGTGATTTCGAACCGTAAACGTGTATTTCATTCATGAACCGACCGCCGGGAAGGTCGCCGTGGCACGGTGGACAAACAGACTCCGCAGCTTGTCCCAAAACGCTCCGCCCAGAACGAACAGACTCACTACCATGATGACGTCGCCGGTCGCGGCGTACCACAGGCGGTTCGCGTCGTAGCCCGGCAGGTGGCCGCCCACATAGGGCGAGGCCCAACCGAACAGCACCGGCACCAGGAACAGCACCAGCCCGATGCGATACCGCGTCCGGCTCACCTGCTGCGCCGGCCCGTGCTCCTTGAAGAACGCCCCCAGCCGCCGCTTGACGCCGCCCACCAAGGCGTCGAACCCGGCCTTGCCCAGGATGGCCACCGCGGCCAGGATGGCCAGTTCGGGGACTCCCAGCAGCAGCAGGCCGGTGAGCGTCGCCTTGACCCCGGGCGCCAGATCGCTGCGGGTCACCAGCGGCACCGCCAAGGGCGCCAACTGGCCCACTACGAAAACGGTGGTCCCGAAGATCATCCGTCCCCTCGGGGTCGGTGCCGCGGCGATCGGTTCCGTCGGTGCGTTCATGCCGGACCATCCCCCACCAAGGCAGAGATGCTAGCCGACCGGGACGGTGTAAGAGACATTGAGGCGGATCTTGTTCTTGGCTATGGCCCCCGGCCAATCGTCGGTGCCGAATTCCGTGGCGTACTCGAAGTAGAAGTTCCAGGAGTTGCTGGGGCGTACCAGTACATAGCCGACGCGAACACCCACCGGGATCTTCCAGCCACCGAACTCCCAGCTGTACAGTATCGCCATGTCGTTGGTCCCCAGGTACCAGCCCTTACCCAACTGAACGTTGACGAACGGGTTGATCACCATCGGGTTGGCGCCGGTCTCGGTCATGCCGGTCGGTATCGGTTGGTCGGGGTCCACCACGTCACGCTTGCCCCACGTCTGCTGCAGCAGTAGTCCCGCCATCACTTTTTCGTTGAACAACCGCTGAATCACGGCTCCCGCCAGGCCGTAGGCCCAGGTGTTGCTCCCCACTTTGATGCTGCCGGGGATCACCACGTCGGGACCGATACCGGCGCGGCCGGTCGACCACTCCAACGGGACGATGAGCGCGAACACATCCGTGGGCGCCAGGCCCCACTCCCCGTCCTTGTTTTCGGTATAGCGCATGGTGAGCCGCGGCAGAATGGTGACGCCACCTTGCGCGGCTCCACCAGCGATCGGAACCGGCGCCACGATCCGCAGTTGGAAGAAACCCTTGTTCCCTTCCGGGCGGATGAAACCGTTGGCCAGCGTGTCCCGCCGGTAGTCCGTGTTGGCCTGGTAGGCAAACTGAAAAGACCACTGGGAAGCGGTGTTATCGAGCGCCATTGATTCTCGGCTTTGCTCCTGAGCCTCGGCGCCGGTCGCCAGCACGAAGGCACACAAGCCACCAATCGAAAGCCCTGCGATACTTGGTATCGAATATCTCACTCTGGTTTTCTCCGTATGGTTGCCGAATAGTTGCCGATATCTGCTGTCCTGACTCAGCCCGGTCCCCCGCCTTGGAGTTGATCCCTCAGGAGGGCCAACTGATCGGATTCGTCACTGGTGACGACTCGGGCCTCCTTGAGCTCACCAAGCACTCGAATGGCCCCTAGCAGGGCCCGGAAATTGTCCGAGGCGAGACGGTCGGACAGCCCACCCAGAGTTGCCCACCGTTCGAGCCACAGGAATCGATCCTCCGCCCCGGTGCGGTGGAACAGCCCCGAGACCTCGGCCGGGTCGTCCCCGACCGGGGCGCCAGGCCGAAGCTCCTCCACCGCCTGAACAAACTCCTCGTGCTTGTCAGGCCGGATCTGGATCATGATTTCGAGCCCGTACACCGATCGGTAGTCCAGGATGAGGGAGGTGGTGACTGCCTCCGCCATAGACAGGTTTGGTGCCACAAGAGAGCCCTTTGCCAGGCGACCGTTGTAACAGTATGTGAGGTAAAGACTTATGGGGACAGCCCACAGAGAAACTCCGGGGAAACCAGGATCTTCTGGGTCACGGAATATCGTATGGCACGACATTTCGTGCCGGAATATCGTATCTAGGGCCGCGGAGAGGGGGTCTTCTTGTACTCGGCCGGGTCGATGCCCAGCTTGCTCATTCGCGACCGGAGGGTGTTGGGGTGGATTCCCAACACCCCAGCGGCACCGCCGGCCCCCGCAACCCGGCCACGGGTAGAGCGGAGGACAGCCAGGATGTGGCTACGCTCGACCTCGACCAGCGATCTCAGGACCGACGAGTGAGACGCCGATCCAGCCTCGGGCACGGCCGCAGGAGCGGCAAGGCTGTCGATCTCCAACACCGAACCCACTGAGGTGATGACGGCGCGCTCGAGCACATTCTGCAACTCGCGAACGTTCCCCGGCCAGGGATACTCACTCAATCGTCGCAGCGTGGACGGCGAGATCTCGGACACCTCCTTGCCGGAACGCTCGGCGTAGTGGCGAACGAAGTGCGCTACCAGAAGCGGAATGTCCTCGGTTCGCTCTCGGAGGGGCGGCACGCTGATCGGGTATACATTGAGCCGGTAGAACAGATCCTCCCGGAAACGGCCGGCGTCGACCTCGCCCTTCAGGCCACGGTTGGTGGCCGAGATGATCCTGACATCCACCGTTCGTGTCCGCGAGCTTCCCACACGCTCGAACGTCCCGTCTTGCAGCACCCTGAGCAGCCGCACCTGCAATTCGATCGGCAATTCCGCAACCTCGTCGAGCAGCAGGGTGCCGCCATCGGCCAGCTCGAACCGGCCGCGCCGCATCTGGTTGGCGCCGGTGAAGGCGCCGCGTTCGTGGCCGAAGAGTTCGCTCTCGATGAGGTTGGCCGGGAGAGCGGCGCAGTTCACCTTGATGAATGCGGCCCCGGCGCGGCCACTCTTCAGGTGAACCGCGCGAGCCACCAATTCCTTCCCCACGCCGGTCTCGCCTTCGATGAGGACGGTGGCGTCGGTGCCGGCCACCTGCTCCACGCGGTGCAGCACGTAGCGCAACGCGTCACTCTCCCCGATCATTTCCTCGAACCCATGCGACGAGAGCACCTCGGCTCGCAAGTAGAGGTTTTCTTCGGCCAGCCGGTCTTTGAGCAGTTTCAACTCGGCGAGCGCCTGGTCGCGAGCCTCCTCGGCCTCGACGCGGTCGGTCAGGTCGGCCCCGATTCCGACCGCTCCACAAAGCGTACCGCTCGAGTCGAACAGGTCGACCGTTGACCACAGCACCCGGCGTTCGGCCCCGTCTTTGGTGGTGAACACTTCCTCGGTGTGCTCGGGAGCCTCGCCGGCATGCGCGCCCGGGTAGAGGGCCGTTCCTTCCCGGAAGAGCGAAGTGATCGACCGGCCGCGCACATCGTCCTCGGCATATCCCGTCACCGACTCGAAGAACGGGTTGCTGTACTCGATGCGGCCATCGGCATCCACCCCTATGACCATCAGCTGCACGCCTTCAAGGAGCGACCGCCAGCGAAGCTCGTTGGCCACGACCTCGCGCGACAAGACGGACGCCCGGACCACTTCGCTCGAGAGACCGAGTCCCACCCAGGCGATCACGATCATAAAGGAGAATGACGTGACATAAGGAGTGCGGAGGAGGCCCACGTCGACCAAGGGTTCGTACACGACGTACAACAGCAGGAACACCAGGAAGCTCCCACCCAGGCTGATGGCATGCTCCCGGGACCCTTGCCGCCATTGGCGCTGGAGGCTGTCGACTACCAGAATCGTAAGGAGCACACCAGGGGCCTGAACCAACGACCATCTCAGGAGGCTGGTCGACCCCACAGCCACAGTGATCGATTCGCCCCAGAGAAGGGTCGCGGTGCCCAATCCGTCTATTCCAGTGTAGACCAGGGTAAAGGGCGACACCAGGTTGATCACCACATCGAGCGCCAGAATGCCGGTAACGGTCCACGCGAGCCAGCGGCGTGCCGTTCCCGTGTGGGCGACCACGAACCACGTCAGACTGATAAGGAAGAAGATGATGGAGAAGACGGCCCACCGCAGTGCCTGGACATACGCGGATACACTGCCGGCAGAATACAGCTGCGAATCCCAGAGTGCGTTGCACGCCACGGCTATGCAGGCCAGAGCAAACAGCCCATACGACGCCATGTCCCGCCGCCGCAACCATACGTTGCCGGTGAGAGCGGCCATCGTGAGACAGGCGCCGGCTACCAGGTACAGGGCTATGGAGAGGTGGGACACGTCAGACGGAATTTTCCGAGGACATCAATGGCAACCCTAGTGCTGAACCGCGTTCGCGGAAGTTTCGAGGTTGGCAATATTGCTCCGCATCACCGAAAGGTAGTCACCCGTGGCCGGACGGTTGCCGGCGGGGTCGAACACGGCCAGCCGTAGCCCCATGCCTACCAGTCGCTCGCGCGTTTGCGGCAACGGCTCCGCTTCCCACAGCATGACGGTGGCCCCACTGCGGCCGCGCAAGCGCTCGAGATCACTCCACGCCAGTTCGGACGGAGCTTCATCAGGCTCGAAGTGCACGCTGCTCAACTGAAGATCATAGCGCCGGGCCAAGTATTGATAGACAGGATGCGAGGCAAGTAACACCCGGTTGGAGCCACCGAACGCATCGGCCAGTTCCCG
>SMVY01000149.1 GCA_004357415.1 Gemmatimonadota bacterium | reverse complement strand
GAACGGAACCAGGTCAAGCGGCTGGGGATCGGCTTCAGCGACATGGGCAGCGTGTTCCTCAACGGCCACTTGGTCTACACCGCCAACAACTCCTACCTGTCCCGCTCGGGTCGCTACCTCGGCGTGATGACGGTGGACAACGACATCATCCCACTCCCCCTCAAGAAGGGGCGCAACGAAATCGTCGTGGCCGTGATCGAGAACTTCGGCGGCTGGGGACTGGTGGCGAAGTGGGAGGATTTGGAGGGAATACAGTAGCTGTGAGCAATGAGCTGTGGGCTGTGAGCTTTCGCATTGAGAGCCCACAGCCCACAGCCCACAGCTCAAAGCTCATAATGTTGCCTTCCTACCAACAGCTACATTCCGTACAAGACTCACTGCTCCCTCGCTGGTATCATGGCCTCAGGTACTATTTGGGAGTGAGCGATGCGGAATCGCCACAGGCGCAACAACGATATGGTGGTGGAGAACACCGCCCTGCACCAGCAGGTCAAGGACCTGCGAGAGGAGATGCGCGCTCGCCGGCGGGTCGAGGACCATCTCCGCAGTTCCATGGAACTGTGCGGCAGCCTGGTCCAACTGGCACCGGTGGCAATGGCGCGGATCGACGATACCGGCGGCCTGGTGTTCGCCAACCCCGCCATGGGCCTGCTGCTGGGTTACTCCTCGGGTGCCGATCTGGTGGCATACGGCGGCGGGGGCAAGTTGTTTGCCACCGATGCCGTCCGTGAACAGGTGTGTCGTCGTCTGGGCAACGGGCCTGTGGAGTTGGCCGCCGCGTTTCGGCGTCACGACGGCCGCGAGCTGATGGTCGAGGTGGTGGCCCAGGCCGTCTCCCCCGTGGCCGGCGGCGGAACGGTGTTCTACGTGGTTGATCGAGCCGGGGTGGTGGGCGGGCAGGCCGGGGTAACCTAGTCCACCGTCTGGTCGCAGTCCCTCTCTCGTGCGACCAGACGGCGGTACTGGGCCGGCGTGACCCCGGCGTAGGTCTTGAACAGTCGGGTGAAGTGGCTCTGGTCGGTGAATCCTGCCCCGCGGGCGATCCTGGCCAGCGAGTCGGCCGATGATGCCAGTTGACGCGAGGCCCACTCCAATCGAAGGCGGCGCACGTAGCTGCCGATGGGGAGCCGATAGCGGGCCCGGAAAGAGCGTCCCAGGTGAACCGGGTGGACTCCAACCTCATGGGCGATGTGACGGATGGTAAGCCGCTCGCGGAAGCGCGCGCGGATCAACTCGTGGGCGCGTTCCAGCCACTTGGGGACCCCGGCGCCCAACGGGTCCGACTCATCGAGCCGCGTCACGGCCGCCAGCATCTGCAGAATCAGTCCCTCGATACTCAGTGCCGCCGCCGAGTCGGTGGCTCGAAGCTCCTGAGTGAGGCGCCAGGCATCGCCCGCGACTCCCGCGTGGCGCCGGTGAGTGACGCGGCTCAGCAGATTCTGGCACGGGCGCAATAACTCGCTCGCGGCCGGGTCCGGCTGCAGCACCAGCAAGTGGGCTCCGGCATTGCCGATCCGGTTGCTGTGGCGCTCGCCGAGGGGCTCGGTCGATACTGAGGTCGGCGCGCATTCGAAGAGTTGTCCAGGGAAGCTGAGGTCGAACGACCCCTCGAGCGTTACGCCCATGCAGGGGCGGTCGTGGGTATGAGCCGGCAGCTCGGCGCCGGGAGGAAACCACGCATCGGTGATCCTGAATGGCCCTACTTCGGTGGTGGTCCAGTCCTGGCTGCCCATGGAAACGGGAACGTGGCGGGATTTCGGCATGGGATACGGTCGCACAATGCTATCCGGGAGACGAGCGGAGCACGGAGCCGTGCACAGGGATTGGGATGGCGCCAACCGGCAACAGCTGTGATTGGTGCTTGGTGAGTCTTGATTGGTGAAGTGATTTACCAGCTGAAGTCGATCCCTCCCAGATCACCGGTCACCAATCACACCTGTCAGTAGGTCTTAGGGCATCACCTAGTCTTGCCTTAGTACCGTCATCGGATCCACCCGGCTTGCCCGGAGCGCCGGCACCCAACCGGCAGCCACCGCGACCAGCACCATAATTCCTCAAGGACCTGCGCTACGCGGTTCGCACGCTGATGAACACGCCTTCATTTACTGTGATCGCGGTGCTCCCCCGGTTGGGCGAGGGTAGTCGGCTATCGGCAATCCGCTAGGACTCTTGGTTAGCGAAAGCGGATAGCCTACTCCCCAGCTCCTAGCTTCAAGCTCCCGGCTCATCCCTAGTGCCCGCCCGCTGATTCCAATCGCGCGAGACCGCTCACCGATGGCGGGTAGTCTGGGTCGATGGCTAGCGCCTTGCGATAGGAATCCTTGGCCTCCTCGACCATGCCCGCCTGGACCAGGCCGTCGGCCAGGCTGTCGAACACGTTGGCCGAGTGGGGGTAGTCCGCGGCGTTTTGACGAAACACCATGAGGGCAGCATCGGTGTTTCCCTGGCGCAGGAACCGGTAGCCCAACAGGTTCACGTCGGGCTCGAACCCCCGGAACCGGTACAGTGGGTTGGCCAGGGCCTCGGACATGATCGACCGGACCGTGACGCTGTCGTGGGCGATGGCGGCGGTTTCCAGCCTCTGGATGAGATTAGCTGACGCGTCATCGTCTTGGATCGCGGCTAGGACCGGATCGACCCCCTGAGCGTACTCGCTCGAGGTGATCGGCGCGTACAGCCGCGGCGCCACGAAGCGGCGCCCATCGAACGGGTTGTGCCCCTGGTGCCAGACGGTCGAGACCAGGACCGTGAGCCCGCTGTTGGGAAGCTGGACCGGATCGTGGTCGCCGAACGAACGTGGGCTCGAGCCGGGCGGTTCGCCGACGAAGGTGGCGTTGGTGTAATACTCGAGTTCGTTCATCAGGTTCACCGCCGCTGAGAAAGTGCTGCGACCGGTGATCACGTAAAGCCCTCCCGGACGATCGAGTTGAGGCCGCTGTACCATTCCCTTCACGATGTGACGGGCCAGAAACCCGTTGCCGCCCCCGTTGGTCCGGAGATCGAGTATCAGCCGCTCCACCGGCAGGCTATCCACCGTGGCGAACACCCGGAGCCAGAACGCGGCGTGGGTCTCACTGCCCATGGTGTTGATGATCGCGCGCTCCATCACGTAGAGCGTGTTCGATTCCGGCAACCACTCGGTCCACCAGAGTTCGCCTGGGTGGGCCAGCCACAGGGGCCCGTCAGCCGGCGCCATGTCGACCCATGACGCTGGGGGGAAGGGGGCTCCGTGGCCGGTCACGTTCAAGGTGACCGGTTTCATGGTGACGGTATCGATGACACCCCGGTGTTCGATGACCAGGGTCAACGCGTCAGGGTCGTCCACCAACCCCAGGCCAAGAGCCACGCTCACAAGCGACAGCCTGAGGGCCGCCTGCCCCCGAATCCACCAGCGGTTGTCGGCCGAGACTGTCGGCGCCACGGCGGCGAGTGCGCTGTCGACGGCAACGGCCCCGTAGCGAAGCACCCGGGCTCCCACCAACTCGGCCACTTCGGATGCGGCGCGGCGAATGAACACTCCGTCTTCGAAACGATAGAACTCGACGGGGTAGACGTACCGGCGTAGTGTCGGTTCGAAGAGGGGATTGAGCGATGTGTGGCCGTCCTGGATCAGGGCGACCAGTTGCTGGAAGGCCACCGTGGCCTGAGCACCCGTCAGACCGGGCAGCCGTCCCTCGAGTTCGAAGACCGCGGCGTCCCACTCATCCTGTGACACTTTGGTGAACGGCGCCGGGTGGATGCGAGGCAGCTCCAGTGCCAGGAGGGCCAGATCAGCCCGCCAGCCCTCGGTGCCTGGGTCCGGGGCGACGGTCTGCCCGGCGACGGTCGTGGCACCGGCAGCAAGAAGGCCGAGGAGGAGTACTGCGCGATGCATGGTCGTTCTCCGGTAGGGGTTCTTCACAAACCTACCGAGCCGGACGTGGCGGGTCTTGAACCGATGTCACTCGCGGCTCATCTGGCGACGCCAGGCTCCCGGGGCTTGCCCGAACCGGCGGCGGAAGTTGCGAGTGAGATGACTCTGGTCGGCGTACCCGGATCGGAAGGCAACTTCGGCGAGGGACAGCTCCGGATCATTCATGAAGGCTACGGCCCGGGCCAGGCGGCGGCGCTGTACGAAGCGGGACATCGGCTCGCCGTAGTGATGGCGAAAGGCCCGCGCCAGATGGCCGCGGTGAACCCCCGCCTGGCGGGCGGCGTAGGACACGCTCATCGACAGCTCGGCGGCAAGTTGCTCACGGAGCCGTCGCAGCCAGGCGGGGGGACTGTTCGGCGGGTCGAGCCGTTCGTGCCGGTGGCTGCGCGCCAGCACACCCAGGATCAAGGTCTCGAGGTCGAGGTCCACGGCCGGGGCCAGAGACCCAGCCGGACCTTGACGCAACTGGTGGATGATATCACCGACCAAGCCACTGGTGTCGGGGTCGGCCGGCAGAAAGCGAACACCGGGCGGGGCTGGCCAGTCCTGGCCATGGAGTTCGATGACGAGACAGACTGCGCCCTGGGGGCCAAAACGGAGATCGTGGGAGGCGGCCGGAGCCAGACGCACCGCTCCCGGTTCGAGCGTCGTGGCCCCCCGAGCATGCTCTTCGACGAATTTCCCGGCGACCACCATGGTGATGTGGGGGACATCGTGACCGTGGCCGGTCCACGAGGTTCCCCCCGGAATGGTGTGGAGGCCGACTGTAGCCGCCGGCCTGCCGCTGCGCGAACGAGCCGCTGGATCGAGCGAGACAGATGAGCTGGACAAGGACATACCTCCCCGGGGACCAAGAGAATTAGATACCCTGGGGCTTCCCTTGGTTGCAGGTCGAAGAAACAGAGCCCCTTTTCCTCTCCATAACCAGGCACGCTCACTCCGCACTGGGTGCGGCCACCGGATCCTCGTTGGCCGAGCCTGGCGCAGACGCCCCGCCGTTGAACCTCTTTTACCCTCCTTTCGTACTGTGAGGCAGGACAATGCTTCGACCGCCAGGTGCCGGCCATGGCACCGAGTCCGAGGAACCACCATGCTCACCAGATCCCCCTGGCCCTCCCGGTTACCCGCCGTCCTCCTCCTGATGCTGTGCCTTCCTGGGCCAACCGCAGCGCAAACCCAAGACTCCTTCAAGAACCTCAAGG
>SMVY01000148.1 GCA_004357415.1 Gemmatimonadota bacterium | reverse complement strand
TCTCTGTCGAGCAACCTGGCAAGGCTCACCGCCCGGCTCGATTCACTCGAGCGGGGTGCCTGCCCAACGGTGCCGTTACGGCTTGCCGGCTGGCAACCCACCGGGGACGCACCCACCGATTCACTGGCAACGGCCATCGACCGGTTGGCCAACCGCCTGGAGCGTGTGGCCGCAGCCAGTTGTCCCGGCCTCCAGGCCGTCGAAGAGATCGAACCGGTGGACGAACTTGCCGCCATTCGCGCAGCGGCCGATTCGGCGGTCCGCCAGGCCGGCGCACGACCGGACACGGCCGTGACGACCCCGCCGAGTGGCGCGGGCAACTTGAACGCGCTGAACCCGGAGATCAGTGTGACCGGAGACGTTCGCGCCGAGTTCCGTAAAGGCCAGGACCCTCCAGAGAACAATTTCTTTCTTCGCGAAATCGAGATTGCCTTCCAGGCCACCCTGGATCCTTTTTCCAAGGCCAAGGTGTTCCTCACAGCCGAAGAAGATGAGATCGGCATCGAGGAAGCGTACCTCTACTGGGCCGGCCTTCCGCTCAACGGCCGAGCCGACGCCGGCAAGTTCCGCAGCGAAGTCGGCGACTTGAATCGCATTCATCTTCACGCGTTGCCGGAAGGCGAGTATCCGCTGGTCTACCGCCGCTTCTTTGGCGATGAAGGCCTGGTGGGAGTTGGCCTGTCGTTATACGACCCACTGCCGCTGTCCATCGGTGGCGGGACCCACGAGGTCTGGTTGCAGGGCACCACGGTGGCAAGCCCGGCCCTGGCCGGTGACAGCCGCCAGGTCATGCTATTGGGCCGGCTCAAGAATTTCTGGGACCTGTCACCCTCCACCTTCATTCAAGTGGGCCTGATGGGCCTCGGCGCCAACAGTAGCGTCGACACTCTCAAGAGCCGCGTGTACGGCGCCGATTTCCGGTTGACGGTACGGCCGCCCGGGAAGGCGCGCAGGCGCGAGTTCACACTCCGCACCGAGGGATACCTGTTCCACTCGACCGAGAAGGGCGTCACCCGGGATCGCTACGGCTGGTTCGCCGGCGCGTTGTTCCGGCTCGATCGCCGTTGGGTATTCACTACCCGCTTCGACTGGGTGGAGAGTCCCCGCGGCGCCCTCGATACCGAATGGGCCGTCGTGCCCACCATTACCTGGTGGCAAAGTGAGTTCGTGTACTTGCGGCTCGAGGGCCGTCATGAAGAAGGCACCATCCTGGGCGGTCGCACTCAGATCGGCCTACAGGTCGTGTTCGCCTTCGGACCCCACCGGCACGAGGCCTACTGAGGATGATGATGATGCTTGCAACTCCGTTACTGCTGGCCTCGCTCACCGTGGCCGGAGCCCAGCAAGAGATCCATGTGGTGACGACCCTCACCACCTACGCTGCTATCGCGCGGGAGCTCACGGGAGACCGCGCCACCGTGACGTCCATCGCACGGGGCAACGAAGACGCCCACTTCATCCAACCGAAACCGAGCTACATCACCATCCTCCGGGATGCCGACCTGTTCGTCACCACCGGCATGGATTTGGAGCTGTGGGTCCCGGCCCTGCTGGACCGCGCCGGCAACCGAAGCGTCGTTCCCGGGTCTCCAGGCTACGTCTCGGCATCCCAGGGAGTGGCTTTGTTGGAAGTGCCTACCTCGCTCGATCGGAGCCAGGGGGACCTGCACGTCTTCGGCAATCCCCACATCGTGACCGATCCGCTCAACGCCATGATCATCGGCCGTAACATCATGGCTGGGCTGAAGCGGGTCGCCCCCAACGATGCCACATTCTTCGAGGAACGGCTGCTCGATTTCGAGCGGCGCATTCTCGAGGGCCTCATCGGCGAGGAACTGGTCACCATCCTCACACCGGAGACGGCCAAGCAACTGCTGTCCACCGATCGGCTCTACGCCTTCCTGGTCGAGACACCGTATCAAGGAAAGGCCCTAGCGGATCGCTTGGACGGATGGTTCGGTACCGGACGCGTGCTGCGGGACAAAGAAATGGTGTGCTATCACCGTGAGTGGTCGTATTTCAGTCGCCGATTCGGAATTCCTTGCGTCGACTACGTCGAGCCCCGCTTGGGGATTCCACCAACCCCAAGACACGTGCGGGATCTCATCGACCTCATGCGGCGGCAACAGATCCCGGCGATCTTCGCGGCGAACTACTACTCCAGGAGTCAGATCCATCAGGTCGCCGAGCGCACCGGCGCCACGGCCGTGATCGTGTCGGAGAACACGGAGGGTGATGACAGCTACTTCCAGTTGGTCGACACCTGGATCGACAACTTATCCGCAGCCTATCGATAGGAGTAATGGATGCTGGAATTGTTGTTGCCACCGCTGGCCGCGTGCCTGGTGATCGTGGCGCTGCATTCGTACCTGGGCGTGCACGTACTGGCGCGCGGAGTCATCTTCGTCGACCTCGCCCTGGCGCAGATGGCCGCACTCGGCGGGACGGTGGCCCTCCTGACGGGGGTCGACCACGACTCGCCCGTTGCCCTCGCGTGGTCGCTGGGATTCACCACCTTTGGCGCATTGGTGTTTTCCCTGACACGGACCGGCAAACGCGGCCGCGTTCCCCAGGAAGCCATCATCGGCATCGTGTATGTCGTAGCTGCCGCCATGGCGATCCTCGTCGCCGACAGGGTGCCGCACGGCGGCGAGGCCATCAAGGAACTTCTGGTCGGCAACCTGCTGTGGGTCACCTGGCCAACCATCTTCACCTTGGCAGGCATCTATGCCGTGCTCGGGGTGGTGCAGTTCCTGTTGCGACACCGGTTCCTCACCATCTCCCTGGCACCCAGCGAAGCCGCGGCCAAAGGGTGGAACATCAAGGCGTGGGACTTCGCCTTCTATCTTCTGTTCGGCGTGGTGATCACCTTCTCGGTACCCATCGTCGGCGTATTGCTGGTGTTCTCATTCCTCGTGGTGCCCGCCGCAGTAGCGTTTCAGTTCACCGACAAGCCTGCGCCGCTGACCATCATCGCCTGGATCGCGGGCCTCATCGCCTCGGCCGGAGGGCTGGCCGCGTCTTTTCAGTGGGACCTGCCGACCGGACCGATGGTGGTGGTGGCGTTCGGGTCACTGTTGCTGGTTGTATGGGGTACGCGGATGGTGGTGGCGGGACGGGGATAGGTGGTGGTTGGGTGCGTGGTGCGTCGTGCGTGGGGCGTGGGGCGTAGGTGGCAACGGGAGAAATACGGCGCCCCCCGGCAGTCAACTGCGCACTGCGACCTGCGCACTCCCCTACCGTCCGATCCGCCGCCGGCTGCCCGAGGGTCCGCTCGACAGGGCGGCCCGGCGGTAGAGTTCCAGGTGGGGTGCGGCGATGTCGGCCAGTTGCTGGGCCAGCACCACGTCGGCCGGGCCGAACGAAGTGTCGCCGGTGGCGACGATGGTCATGGTGCCGAGCACGCGACCGGCGACCCTGAGCGGTACCACCAGCGCGGCGCTCGGGGTGCCGGCGCCGGGATCACTCGGTACAGTCGCCGCCGCCAGGGCGTGGGTGATCTCGGAGCGAAGCACCCGTGCCAACTCGGTCCCGGATACGTCCACTACCGGGAGATCGCTCAGCGGCCGGGCGTCACCGGGTGACACCACCACCACTTCATCCTCGCGTCCCACCCGGAGCGCAAATTCCAGGCGCTCGAACGGGAGGACGGCACTGGCCTCCTCGGTAAACATCCTGGTCGCCACTCCCAGGTGGGCCGTGGTGGCCAACAGTTGAGCCATGCGGCCCATGTGTGACGGGGCCTGCCGGAGCACCCCCAGGTGGGATTTCAGGGTCTTCACTTGGGCCGCGAGGGAGAACTCCTGCACTCGTGGCGCGATTAGCGGGGCGATGGTCTTCAGCGCCTCGACGTCTTCGTCACGGTACATGCCCGGACCGAGACTACCGAGCAGCAGATAGCCGACCGGCCGGCCCTCCAACCCCAGGCGGGCGCCGACCACGGCCTTCACCCGTTCCGAGGCAGGGTCTTGCGAGGGCCACACCGGCCCCCGGGAATCGCTGGTGGCATCATCGACGATCAATACCCCGTCATCCCCGAACAGGCCCACGGCGTCGAAGTCCTCCGCCTTGACCGACAGCTCCGAGTGCGAGAAGAGCGGCCCCTCCTCATGAGCACCCAAGCGGTAGAAGTCGTTCCGCGGCGGATGCGGCACCACGATTTCAATTCGGTCGTGGGGCACCACCGCCGAGAGGGCGTGGGACAATCCTGCCGCCAACGACGCTGGGGTCTTGCTGATGGCCACCGTATCGGCCAGATCGGCCAACAAATCTCGCAATTCGAGCAGGGCCCGTCCCGGCTCGTTGCGGCGACGATAGAGCGGTGGCTCACCCTGGTGCTCCGCTGCAGGCTGGTGGTCCCACTGCTGTGCCACGCGGGCCATGGTGGGACCCAACCCGGCCACGATGCCGCGCAGGAACGAGACCTCCTGGTCGTGATACTTGTCGGCGTCGAGGGTGGCGAGCAGCACCAGCCCGACATCCCGGTCACCGTGCGGCACGGCCATCGCCAGGGACGAGCCGTAGCCGGCGTCACGCACCCGCTCCTCCAGGCGCCACAGATCCGCGGGATCGACCTGCGGATCGGGCAGCGGCACCGTCAGGTGGTCGGCCGCCAGGTCGCTCGGGCCCAACAAAACCGCCTCGCCGTCTCCCGGGAACAGCCACAGCCCCATCAGCTCATGGGGCACCTCCGGACGCACCAAACTGGACAGTGCCTCGCGCCAGGTATCGAGCGCAACGGGATCCCACATCGTCCCACGCAGACGCAGCACCGGCACCGGGCTCGACGGCAGATCGGAGTGTCCGTGCTCCTGGGGCGAATCCAACTTACGGGCGTTAGCCATGGTGACTAATGAAGGTGCATGAGTTGTGCCGATTCGAGTCGGTCTGACGAACTCGTTGCATGGCAATCGGTTACCATCCCTGCAATGGGTCGGCCGATGGCGCGGCTGTCAAGTTTTCGACGGTGAAGAGCCTTGCAGGTCGCGCAATGCCGGAAGCGGTAAGGCTTGACGGGAGTTGGAGATACGGGGATCAGCCCCGGTAGCCCAGGATGCCGATTCCAGCCCCCGCAACGTGTCCGCGACCCTAGTTGAGGCCCGGTCCATGACCACGGTGAGGACGCCGGTCATGATGGCGATGACGCAGCTCGAGGCGGTCAGGACCGGCTGGGCCGGGGGTGGCGTTCGGTCGGCTCGGGAGTTGGGAGAATCTCCGGGACGTCAGCCGCCGCCGCGCGTCATTGACGTCGTGGCGGCCACAGCGCGCTGGTCCCGACTCTCCTTGGCGGCACGATACTCATCGAGCAGGAGGGTCATCATCTCATCCCGCTTCTGGTAGAGGCGTTTGACCGGCCGGGGCTCATGGCGATTGAGCGCGTACGCCGTGAGGATCGGGAGGGCCACCGTCGAGTCCACGTAGGCAACCACCGAATCCGCAATCCTGTCGGGATCCACCTTGCCCCAACTGACCGCCTCGGCGGCCGTCGCCCCGGACAACCCGCCGGTGTCGGGCCGGGCGTCGGTCATCTGAAAGAAATAGTCGTGGCCTTTCTCGTCGATACCCAGCACTTCCTGGATCTGAGGCTCGGTCTGCAGCAGGAAGTTCTTGGGACTACCGCCGCCGATCATGATGGCCGCGTGGCGACCACCCGAGCGCTTGGCGGCCAGGACAATGGCGGTGGTCTCGTTGACGTCGGCCGTCACGTCGAAGGTGAGCAGATTGCCGTCGAGCGCCAGCTCGGCCACGTTCATCCCCAAGGAACTGTCTCCCGGGGAACTGGTGTAGATGGGGACGTCCAAGTCGTGTGCCGTACTCAGAACCGACCGACGGGTGAGGCCCAGGGCCTTTTCTCGCTCGCGGACGTAGCCGCCCAATAGATAGTGGTATTCCGCCGTGCTCATGCTGCGCTGGAATTCCGGGCGAGCCGAGACCTGGCGGGTGAAGTCGTCCGTCGACAGCAATACGTCATAGTCGAACAGAATGTCGTAGATCCTGACGACGCCATGGTCCCTGAGTTCGACGTCGTCGACGAACGGCGACCCCTGGTGCATTGCCAAACCCAGCCCGAAGTGACAATCGTGGTACAGATTGGCGCCGGTGGAGACGATCCAGTCGATGAACCCAGCCTCCATGAGCGGGATGAGGCTGCTCATGCCGAGCCCGGCCGGTGTCATGGCGCCGGTGAGGCTGACGCCGACCGTCACGTCGGGATCGAGCATCTGCTGGACGAACAGCTGGCACCCCTCGCGCAGCCGTCCGCCGTTGTAGGCCAGAAAAGCACCGTCGACCAGGTCCGCCACCGTTTCCTGGCCGGTGATGCCACTGGGGTCGATCCGGCTGCCGCGGAGATAGGCGTTGGCGCGTTTGGTCATGCGAAGATGCTCGCCGTTGTGGAATGGGTTGGAAGATACTCGAAACTCGCGGGGGGACTAGGAGGGACGGAATTGGACAAAGAGGGCTAAGCCACTCCAGATTCTCGGAGCCCATTCCATTACGATTCCGCACCCATCCCGGAGGAGTCCGTGACCGACACCGCTACGCCACGTGAGGTCGCTGCCATTCCAGCCGACGTAGTGCCCGCAGTCACAGCGGCCTCGAACCGGCTGACCCAGCTCGACCTCCTGCGCGGCTTGGTGATGGTGGTGATGGCCATCGACCATGTGGCGTTCTTCGTGGCCAAGCGCCACCCCGGCGAGTACTGGGGTGTGCCGCTCCCCGAGTATCCCAGCGCCATCGCCTTCTTCACCCGGGCAATCACTCACTTGAGCGCGCCGGGTTTCTTTCTGCTGATGGGCGCAGGGATGGCGCTGTTTCGGGAGTCGCGCGGCGGACTCGGGTGGACCCAGGGCCGCATCGCCCGCTACTTCGTGACCCGCGGATTGTTGCTGGTGCTGATCAACCAGTTCATCGAGAACCCCGCGTGGATTACCGGGTTCCTCGTCGCCAACCCCGAGGCGTTCTGGCCGGCCATTGCCGGCCCCGTAGGTGCGTTCACCGGCGGTGTCCTGTTCGGCGTGCTGACGGCCCTGGGACTGTCGATGGTGATCGCGGGCCTGGTCTCCGCCCTCCCCTCGGCGGCGCTCCTGGCGACCGGCCTGGGAGCCATGGTGGCGAGCCAGGTTCTCACACCCGATGCGGCGCAGGCCATGGTGCAGTTCAACCCGTTGGTGCGCCTCATCAACGTGCCCGGCGTCACTGGATTCGTGTTCGTCATCTACGCCGTGCTCCCGTGGCTGGGCGTTACCCTGTGCGGCATGGCGCTGGGCCGTTTGGCGCGTAACAAACCGGCCTCATTCGTCCGCATCGCCACCGGCACGGGAGCCGCGCTCTTGGTGTTGTTCCTGGTGATGCGAGTCGGCGACGGCTTCGGCAACCACCACTCGGTGCCGGGCCCCACGGTCATCGATTTCCTGAACGTGACCAAGTATCCGCCCAGCCTGACGTTCCTGTCGCTCACGCTGGGCATCAACCTCATGCTCCTCGGCGTCTTGCCACACCTGCCAACAACCTGGCGCCGGGTCCTCGACGGGTACGGCCGGTCGCCGATGTTCTTCTATCTGGCGCACATCTGGCTGTTCATGCTGATCGGCCTGCCGTTCCGGAACGGGACCGGCTACGGCGTACTCTATCTGGTGTGGGTGGTCGGGGTGGTGCCGTTGTACTTCGCGTGCAAGCGCTACACGGCGTTCAAGCTGGCGAAGCCGAAGGAGTCGTATTGG
>SMVY01000147.1 GCA_004357415.1 Gemmatimonadota bacterium | reverse complement strand
GATGCTTCCGGAAGAGCAACAAGAAGCCTGTTTGTATTTTTACGAACTGGCCTCGGCACAGTTCGGCTTTTCCTGGGACAAACTCGATTCGGTGCAGGCGTTCCACTTCAAGGGAGGGCAGGGGGCCAAGACGGGCACGGGCGGTCACCTACCGGGCTCCAAGGTGACTAGCCGGATCGCCGAGGTGCGAGGGCTTGAGGTGGGTGTGCCGGCTATCTCGCCGGCCCGGTTCCCCAATTTTGCCTCGCTAGCCGACTTCCGCCGGTTTGCCGACAAGGTCCGGGAGCGGACCGGCGGCATCCCCATCGGTTTCAAGTTGTCGGCCCAGCACATCGAACGCGATATCGACGCGGCCTTGGAGGTGGGCGTCGACTACCTGATTCTGGACGGTCGCGGCGGTGGCACCGGCGCTGCGCCGCTGGTGTTCCGCAACAACATTTCGGTCCCCACCCTCCCGGCAGTCGCCCGGGCCCGGCGGCACCTCGACGCCGGCGGCAACGGCGACGTCACTTTGATTGCCACCGGGGGACTGCGCACGGCCGCGGACTTCGCCAAAGCCATGGCGCTCGGCGCCGACGGTATCGCCATCAGCAACTCGGCCATGCAGGCCATCGGCTGTATTGCCATGCGGGCCTGCCACACCAACAACTGCCCCGTCGGTATCGCCACCCAGGACGAACGCCTGCGCGCCCGACTGGTCATCGATCCCGCAGCCGAGCGCCTGGCCCGGTTCCTTGGCGCCACGGTCCAGTTGATGCAGACGTTGGCCCGTGCCTGTGGCCACAGCCATCTCAAGGACTTCACCCTGGACGACCTGACCACCTGGAAGCGCGACCTAGCCGATCTGACGGGCGTGGCATACGGTGGGGCGTCGCCCGCATGACCGACGACCAGCGGGTCACCCTGGCCGACGCGCTGGCCCGCGCCCAGGAGTCACCCGACGCGTTTGCCACTGTCCTGTTGCACGGGGAACTCCAGGTGGGTCTGTACGCTCCGAGCGGGGTCGATCCCCAAAAACCGCACGCCCGTGACGAGTTGTACGTGGTGATGCGGGGCGCGGGGTGGTTCGTGAACGGAGACGCCCGGGAGCCGTTCGGTCCGGGCGACATCCTGCACGTCCCGGCGGGCGTGGAGCACCGATTCGAAGAATTCACCGACGACTTCGCCACCTGGGTCGTGTTCTACGGACCTGAGCGAGGAGAACGAGTATCGTGAACGCGCGGATATGGTCGGGTATGGTGGTGGGCGCGGCCGCACTGATGATGCCGGCGAGGGCCATCGAGGCTCAGGGACTCGAGATCAAGTACGCTCGGGACAGCGAGACCTACGCCGTGTTGACGCGGCAGGTGTATCGGTCGGCCCTCGAAGCCGTCAGGTCGTGGGTGGCGAACGCCCAGGCAAGTGGTCCCTGGACGGTGGTACTCGACATCGACGAAACCACGCTCGACAACTCGACTTATCAACTGGAACTCGGCACCTACAACGCCGCCTACGCTGAGGAGTCGTGGAACGCGTGGGTGGCGCGCAGGGAAGCGGGTGTAGTGCCGGGCGTCGTCGAGTTCGTCGCCGCGGTCCGGGGGATGGGCGGCCGGGTAGCGTGGATCAGCAACCGCTTCGAGGTGAGCCGCGAGGACACCCGGGTCAATCTCGACATGGTCGGCTTGTGGAGTGACGACGATCGCTTGTGTCTCAAGGGTGATCCCGAGTATTCCAAAGCCGACCGCAGGCGTGACCTGGCCAGTGGGGAAGGGGAGTGCGCCTGGGTTGGCACACCGATCACGGTAGCGGCGTTTGTCGGCGATCAAATGGGGGATTTTCCCGCCACCGGCGCACCGTTTCCTCAGGCAGGGGAGGACTCGGCCTTCGGCACCCGGTTCTTCATGATTCCCAACCCGATGTACGGCCCGTGGGCACGCAAGGTGACGCGACGCCGGTGACGGAGTGCGGTTTCTGGAACCGGTGCGGGGGCGGTACCTTTCGGCATGTCCGAGCACCAGTTTTTCTACCGGATCAGCCATGGCATGCGCATCACCGTGCGGCCGCTTTTTCTGGATGACCGGTCCAACCCTGGCGACCAGGAGTTTGTCTTTGCCTACTTCGTCCGCATTGAAAACGTCGGCGACGAACAGGCGCAATTGCTCCGACGGCGCTGGTTGATCCACGATTCGGTCGGCGAAGACATCGAAGTCGAGGGTGAGGGTGTCGTGGGAGAGCAGCCACTGCTCGAGCCGGGTGGAGTGCACGAGTATTCCAGTTTCTGTGTTCTCAGGTCTCCTCAGGGCTACATGGAAGGCCACTACCTGTTTGCCCGCCCCGACGGCTCTACCTTCGCGGCCGACATTCCACGGTTTATTCTCGATGCCGCAGGATCCGCGGGCCCACTCGGCTGACCGGGTGCGATAACATGGCGTCCCCCTTACTCCCATGAGGGTGCTCGAGCGGTTTCTAGAGTCGCTGTCTGCCTTGGGGCTGGAGCCCGCAACGGCACTGGTAGCCGTGTCCGGCGGGCCGGATTCGCTCGCTCTCCTCGATCTCCTGGTACTGACCCGCGACCAACACCACCTCTCGCTCATCGTGGCCCACGTAGACCATGGCGTGGCGGTCGAGAGTGCCGCGGTCGCCGACCGGGTCCGGGCTGCGGCTGGGAGCCACGGACTGCCATGCGAGGTGAGGTCACTGGCGCTGGGGCCGGGCGCCTCGGAAACAGAGGCTCGGGAACACCGGTACCGCGCTCTGGAGGACATGCGACGCGCCCACGACGCGCGCTATGTCATGCTGGGTCACAGCCTCGACGACCAGGTCGAGACGGTCCTCATGCGGGTGCTGCGCGGAAGCGGACCGGCCGGATTGGCGGGGATGGCACCGGTGGCGGGTCCGTTGATCCGCCCACTCCTGCCATTTCGGCGGGAAGAACTGGCGCAGTACGTGCTTGAGCGTGGCATCGAGTGGTGGGACGATCCCGCCAACCGGGAACTCCGCCATCTCCGGTCGTGGCTGCGCCACGAACTGGTGCCAAAGATCGAAACCCGCTTCCCCGACCTGGCCCGGGATATGGTGGGGCTGGCTTCCCAGGCGGCCGAGAACCGGGCGGCCTGGGACGCGTTGCTCGATGTGTTACCGGAGCTACGGTGGCGGGATGACCTCGACGGCGGCTCCGTTGCTGCTGCTGTGCTCGCTGGCTATGATTCATGTCTGGCCGGGGCCTTGGTGCAGGCCATCGCCCGGCGGCTCGGTTGTCCCCTGGGATTGACGCGGGCGGCGCGGGTGGTCGAATTCGCTGCCCGGGGACGGAGTGGCGCCATTGTGGAACTACCCCGCGGCTGGCGGGTGGAGATCGCCTTCGAGCGGCTGCGGTTCCTCCGCCCCGCGCCCGAGTGGTCTGCCGGCCCCATCACCGTGGCTGATGTGCCGAGCGGTACCTGCCGGTGGGGGTCGTGGACGGTTACTTGGACGCCCGAGGCGGCGCCGGAGCGCCAGCAGCGCGGGGGGACACGGGCTTGGTTCGTGCCCGGCACGCTCACCGTGAGGCCGGGGCGCGCCGGCGACCGGATTGTGCCACTGGGCGGGACCGGGCATCGATCGGTCGTTCGCTGTCTGCAGGAGGCCAAGGTGCCTCGCTCGCGGCGGGGCCGTTGGCCGGTGGTGGAAGCTGAGGGTCGTGTGGTATGGGTTCCGGGGGTGTGTCGTTCTAACGACCTCCTCCCGGCGCAAGGAACGGAGGCGGTTCGTGTCGATGTTGGATATAGCTGACATCACCCGCCGGACAGGCGGCCGGACCGTCAAGTCGATCGTCTTCGACGAGGAGACCATCGCCCGGCGGGTGGCCGAGTTGGGTCGGGAGATCACCGATGCGTATCCCGACGGTGAGCTTCTGGTGCTGGGCCTGCTCAAGGGGAGCTTCATTTTCCTGAGCGACCTGGTCCGGCAGATCCACCGGCCGCTGCAGGTCGATTTTCTGGTTGCCACGTCGTATGGCAACGACACCGTGTCCAGCGGACGAGTACGGCTGCTGTACGATCCGGAAACGGAATTGGCAGGGAAACACATCGTCCTGGTGGAGGATATCATCGACACGGGAACGACCATGAAACGTTTGACCGAAGTGTTGCGAGCTCGTCATCCGGGGAGCCTCGCGATCTGTACCCTGTTGGACAAGAACATTGCTCCCGAACCGCCGGAAGCCGTGCGGTTCGTGGGGTTCCCGGCCCCGCCGGCCTTTCTGGTGGGATACGGACTCGACCACGCGGAGGATTTTCGCCATCTTCCGTTCATAGCGGATTTGGAATAGCACAATGGCAGACTTGACACCCAACCGTGGCTCCGGCCTTCCCAAGTGGGGAAATTACTCCAAGAACATGGCCCTGTGGCTCTTGGTGATCCTGGCGGGCGTGGCCCTATTCCAGATGATGAACAGCCAGCGGAATCCCACCCAGGTATTCTCCTACTCCGAGTTTCGGAAGCAGTTGGATGGCGGCAACGTATCCAACGTCATCGTCTACGAGGGCAAGCGCCTCGAGGGTGAGTTCCGGACTCCGGTGGTGCAGAACGACCGGCCCGCCAAGGGATTCACCGTGCTGCTGCCGGTCGCCAACAGCGAGGTGTTCTTCAAGGAACTGGAAGACGCCAACATTCCCATTACCGCCAAGGAACCCAAGGGCGGCATCACTACGTTACTGATCGCCGCGCTTCCGTGGATCGTCATCCTGGGGTTGTGGTTCTTCCTCCTGCGGCAGATGCAGGCCGGGGGCAGCCGGGCGTTCTCCTTCGGTAAGTCCAAGGCCAAGTTGCTGTCCGGTGACACGCCCAAAGTCTCCTTTGGCGACGTGGCCGGGGCGGACGAAGCCAAGGTGGAACTGCAGGAGATCATCGAGTTCCTCAAGGATCCCCAGAAGTTCACCCGCCTCGGCGGACGCCTCCCCAAGGGCGCACTCCTCATCGGCCCGCCGGGCACGGGCAAGACCCTGCTGGTCAAGGCAGTCGCCGGGGAGGCGGGATGCCCGTTCTTCTCGATGTCGGGTTCTGATTTCGTAGAGATGTTCGTCGGCGTCGGTGCCAGCCGGGTGCGCGACCTCTTCGAGCAGGGTAAGGAGCACGCCCCGTGCATCATCTTCATCGACGAGATCGATGCGGTCGGCCGGCACCGCGGTGCCGGCCTCGGCGGCGGCCATGACGAGCGGGAACAGACCCTCAACCAGTTGCTGGTGGAAATGGACGGGTTCGAGTCGAACGAAGGGGTCATCCTCATCGCCGCCACCAACCGTCCCGACGTCCTCGACCCGGCGTTGCTGCGTCCCGGACGCTTCGACCGCCAGATCGTGGTCGACCCGCCCGACATCCGTGGCCGCGAGGGCATCCTCAGGGTCCACACGCGGAAGGTCCCCTTGGCGGCCGACGTCCGCCTGAATGTGCTCGCCAAGGGCACCCCGGGGCTCATGGGAGCCGATTTGGCCAATCTGGTCAACGAAGCAGCCCTCCTCGCAGCGCGGCGCGACAAGGACCAGGTCGACATGGGCGATTTCGAGGATGCCAAGGACAAGGTCATGCTCGGGGTGGAGCGGCGAAGCCTGGTGCTCAGCGAAACCGACCGCACCACGACGGCATACCACGAAGCCGGCCACGCCTTGGTATCGCTCAAGGTGGCCGACAGCGACCCGGTACACAAAGTCACCATCATACCACGCGGGCAAGCCCTGGGTATGATGGCCTCGGTCCCCGAGGAAGACCGCCATGGCTACTCCAAGCGGTGGCTCCTCAGCCGCCTGGCAATCACCTTTGGCGGACGGGTGGCGGAGGAGCTGATCTTCGGTAAAGACATGATTACCACCGGGGCCGGCGACGACATCCAGAAGGCCACCGACCTGGCGCGCCGCATGGTCACCGAATTCGGCATGAGCGATAAGATCGGCATCATGGCAGTGGGCGACCGGGAGAAGGAAATCTTCTTGGGGCGGGAATTCGCCCAAAAGCGGGAGGTGTCGGAACGCACCGCCGAGACGGTCGACGACGAGGTCAAACGGATGTTGGACGAGGCGTTCGAAGAGGCCACCACCATCCTGACCGACAACCGAAATCTCCTCGAGACCATCGCCCAGGCGCTGTTGGAACGGGAAACGCTCGACGGCGAGGATCTCGACCTGTTGATAACCGGCAAGGAATTGTCGCCGTTGCCGCCGCCACCCGAGGCCAAGTCATCCGGCAAGACGTCCGAACACCGTAAATCGGAGACGCCGGCAACCAGCCCCCCACCCATCCTGGGTGCCCCGGGAGCCGAGCCAGCGGGGGCGTGAAGGTCACTCCACTGGCGGCCACAACACCTGGCAGGTTGCGAGACACGCTGCTGGATCACGGGTGGAACCTCGCTCAAGCCACCGCAGCGGCAGAGGGAGCCGAATCGGGAGCGGTACACGCCACCGGACTAGACCAGGCAACCCTCGAGCGCCTGGTCCTGTATGCCGGAGGGAAGCTGGGGCTCGATGTCCTGACCGGCGCCGACTGGGCCGTGATCGGCGGGAGCCGCGCCCGGCTGTCCGCGCTCGCTCGACCCTGGGGCGGCCCGCCGGAATTGGCAGGCATCGCCCATGCCGTGGGACTCGCCCTCCAGGGCATCGCCCCGTCCAGTTGGACGATCGGCCGGCAATCGCTCTCCCTCGACCGGCCGCTCCTCGTCGGAATTCTGAACGTCACGCCCGATTCCTTCTCCGATGGTGGCCGACACCACGACCTCCCTGCCGCGGCCGACCACGCCCAGAACCTGGTCGATACCGGGGCCGACGTGGTGGACATCGGCGGAGAATCGACCCGGCCGGGCCGCCCCCAACCCGTCACCGCTGCCGACGAGTTGGCACGGGTGCTGCCTGTCGTGGAGGCGCTTCGCCACCGGCTACCTGACGTTCCTCTCTCGGTCGACACGGTCAAGGCCGAAGTGGCCGAGCAATGTCTCACCGCCGGCGCGTCGATCATCAACGACGTTTCGGGAGGACGGCTCGATCCCGACCTCCTGTCGGTGGTTGCCGCGGCCGGAGCCGGGCTGGTGCTGATGCACTCGCGTGGCACGGTGGCCGACATGGCGACCTACGACCACGCCGAGTACCACGATCTTCTCAACGAGATCATCGCCGAACTGGGGGAGGGAATCGAGCGCGCCGTCTTGGCCGGTGTTACCGAGGACCGGATCGTGGTCGACCCCGGTCTGGGGTTCGCCAAGCGCGTTAGCCAGAGTTGGTGGCTGCTCGATCAGTTGGAGGCCCTCACCAGTCTGGGTCGACCCATCATGGTCGGTCCCTCGCGCAAGCGCTTCCTCGGTGCGGCCACGGGTCGTTCGGTGGAACAGCTCGACGTGGCGACCGCAACCGCCTGCGCGCTGGCCTACGAGCGTGGGGCCAAGATATTCCGGGTCCACGATCCCGGCCCCGCGCGCGACGCGCTGGCAGTGGCTCACGCCGCGCGCGAGCCGCGTTCAGTGGCCGAGTGACGGCCCGGCGCCATCGGTGCCCGCCGGCGATGCTCGTCCGTCTCCCGAGGGGAAACCCGAAGCTCCGACATTTCGTTCGAGAGGATAATGGATAACACCCAATGGAAGCCGCCCTACCTGGCGGCGATGGGCGTCTTTGCCCTGGTGCTGACCGGTTACGTCCTGACCTTGGCACCCACGGTCACCTTCTGGGACGCGGGCGAACTGATCGCCGCGGTGCACACGTTGGGCATCCCCCATCCACCGGGGACGCCTCTGTTCGTGCTCCTCGGTCATGTGTGGTCCATGATGATTCCCCTGGGGGAGGTCGCCTGGCGTCTCAATCTGATGAGCGCCACGTTCAGTGCGGCGGGTGCCGCCTTCTTTTTTCTGGTAGTGCACTACACTCTGGTTCGCGTCACCGCCGATCTCGCTGAGCCACAACGGCATCGGCTGGCCCTCGGCGGGGCCGCGGCGGCGGCCGTCATTGGCGCGTTCACCTTCACCAATTGGCAGAACTCCGTCGAAACCGAAGCCTACAGTGTGGCCACCTTCACCATCGCGGCCATTTGCTGGGCCAGCTTCCTGTGGCGTCACGAGCGAGCCAGGGGAGGAGGGCGGGAGGCCCGGTGGCTGATGTTGATCGTCTATCTCGCCGGTATCTCGATGGGCAATCACCTGTTGGCGTTGTTGTCGGGGCCGGCGGTGGTCGCCTTCATGAGCGCTACGCTGCTGAAGTCGCCTGCGGCCGATCCGGACGCGCGGCGGCACGAGTGGGCCCACGTCGGGGTGGTCGCCGGCGTGTGGGCGCTCCTGATCGGCACGGGCCTCGGCAATACCACGCTCACCATGGTCGGTGGGGTGTGCTTCCTGGTGGCGGCCGGGTATGCCATGACGGCGAGGGCGTTGCCCTTCGCCATCCTGACTCTGGTGGTGGCCTCCGTCGGCATGACGACGTACCTGTTCCTGTGGATCCGTGCCGGCCAAAACCCGATCATCAACGAGGCGGACCCATCGACGTTCAGCGCGCTGCTGGACGTCATTCGCCGGGCCCAGTACCCACCCCGCACGCCGTTCGACGACCCGACCGTCATGAGCGGGCCCGGGAATCCGGGCCGCAACCTCAGCATCATGTGGCTGCAGGTAGTGAACTACATCCAGTACTTCAGTTGGCAGTTCGGCCGGGCCATCGATGGTGAGCTGTTCCGCGTCCCGCTTAGGGTCGCGCCCATGCTGTTGTTCTTCACCTTGGGTGCCAAAGGGATGGTGGCGCAGTGGCGGGCCGACCGGCCGTCCTGGTGGTTGCTGACGGTGTTGTGGCTGACCACCGGCATCGCCCTCATGGGCTACATGAACTTCCGGCCGGGGCACTCCATCGGGTTCGATCTGTATCCCTTGTCGGCCGACCACGAAGTCCGCGAGCGGGACTACTTCTTCGTGGTGAGTTTCGTGGTCTGGGGCCTGTGGGCCGGTATCGGCCTGACGACGTTTGCCCGGGAGGCGCTCACCAGGCTCACCAGGCCGGTGGCCCGGGTCGCCGTCGCCGGACTGGCGGTGTTGGCGGTATTGCCGGTGGTCGGCAACGCGGCCGCCGCCACGCGCCGCCACGGGCCCGAAGCGATGTTGGCTGCCGATGTGGCCTTCAATCTCCTCAATTCGGTGCCGCCGTACGGTATCCTGTTCACCTACGGTGACAACGACACCTTCCCGCTGTGGTGGGCCCAGGAAGTAGCCGGCATCCGCCGGGACGTCACCGTGGTGTGCATCGCCCTGGCCCAGACGTCCTGGTACGCCCGCCAGCTGCGGGACAATCCCATCCGTCCGTTCGACGAGGCGGCCGCCCCGCCCATATGGCAGGGCCTGAATCCCCAACGGCCCACCTGGCCGACGCATACCCTCACCGACCAGGAGATTCAGACCGCCGCCATCCCGCGATTGCTCGACCAGCCCGTTGGCCTCAGGCTGGGGCCCATCATGCACACGCTGCCGGCCGGAACTCCGCTCTATCTGGCCGACGTCGTCCTGCTGCGAATCCTGCAGCAGAACCTCGGCCGGCGACCGGTTGCCTGGTCGATAACGGCTGGGAGCCAGCACTACAATCTCGACCGGTATCTCTTGCAACAGGGTTTGGTCCAAGCCGTCCAAACGGCAGTGCCCGATACCACCCAGAGCGGGATCATGCCGGCCAGCATCACCGGATCGACACTCGACGTCCCCACCACCGAGCGTCTGGCGTGGGATACCTACCGCTACGCCGGACTGCTGGACGGCAACGCCGCCAGGTTAGACGACACCAACCGGAATTTCTCCGCCAGTCTGAGTCTTCCCTTTACCCAACTGGCCTATGCCTTCGAGGGCATGGGAGACTACGACCGGACGGTGGCCAATCTGGAGCGCGCCGCCACGCTGTCACCCAATCCCGCGGTGACGGCAGCCTTGAGGCAGCTACAGTTCGAGGGCCCACCCGCCGGCGATTCCCCGGCGCCGCGCTTGCCGTAGGGCAGTGCTTCTATTGCCACGGCTCCCTATATAACTTCACTCGCTATGGGCTTCCCTGGTCTGCCCGGGCGCCTCGCCCAGGTCCGTGAGACGATCGCAGCTTGCCAAGATCGGACCGGGTGGACGCACCCCGTGTCGATCGTGGCAGTGACCAAGACCCATGGCCCGGACGCGGTTCGCGCCGCAGTGGCCGCCGGGCTGACCATGGTTGGAGAGAACCGGGTGCAGGAAGCGCTCGGCAAGCAGGAATCTCTGCTTGACTGTCCCATCGAGTGGCACCTGATCGGGTCCCTGCAACGAAAGAAGGCTCGTCAGGTGGTGGGCCGGTTCAGGCTGATCCACTCGGTCGACCGGATCGAGTTGGCGCGCGAGCTCCACAAGCGGGCCGCCCCGGGCACGCGCCAAGCGGTCCTGGTTCAGGTGAACTGTTCTGACGAGGAGCAGAAGGGCGGTGTGCTCCCCGCGGATTTGGCAGCGCTGCTCGAGGCCATGGCCCCGTTGGACCGGCTCGACGTGCGCGGACTCATGACCATGGCCGCGCTCACACCGGACGAACGCGTCCAGCGCCGAGCCTTCGCCCGCCTGCGCGGGCTGCGCGATGAATCGACGGCGGCTGGATTCGACGTGCCGGAGCTGTCCATGGGGATGTCGGGAGACTACCCGATCGCCGTCGAAGAAGGGGCAACGATGCTGCGCCTGGGAACCGTACTTCTAGGGGAACGTCACCAATGACTGAAGACGCCTTTCATCTCACACCTCACGATGTCCGGGGACAGGAATTCCGACGAGCGGTCCGGGGGTTCGACCGGCGGGAGGTCGAGGACTTCAAGGACCGGCTGGCGGACGAAATCGAGCGGCTCATGCGCCAGCGCGCGCAGATGGAAGAGCGGCTGGGCAATTTCCAGGAGCAGTTGCGGGCGTTCCGTGACCGGGAACGCGCCATGAACGAAGCCCTACTCGCGGCCCAGCAACTGCGGGTCGACGTCGAGGAGCAGGCCACCCGCGAGGCCGAGGCTATCGTGCGCGAGGCCAAGGCCGAAGCGGTCCGGATGGTAGAGGAAGCCACCCGCATGGAGCAGCTCATCCACGGTCGCCTGGCAGAGGCCCAACGGCAGTTTGCCAGCTACGTCACCAATCTCCGAGGCCTGCTGGAACGGCAAATGGGTGAGGTCGAAGGCCTCGAAGCCCATGTCTCAGCCACGCCGCTCCCCCAGGTGGAGGTGCCGCTCAAGCGGCAGGCATGACCTACCCCAACCTCGCCGATAGTATCGACGGGGCCGTCGCGGCGGTTCGCCGGCACACGGCTCTGGTGCCGGAAATCGGCATCATCCTCGGGACCGGCCTGGGCGGCTTGGCGGAGGTCATCGAGGTCGAGAGTGCCGTACCGTACGACACCATCCCCGGCTTCCCGATCTCGACCGTCGAATCGCACGCCGGGCGCCTGCTCCTCGGTAGGCTGGCCGGACGTCCTGTCGTGGCCATGCAGGGACGGTTCCACCGCTACGAGGGGTACCGACTCGACCAGGTCACCTTCCCCGTGCGGGTCATGCGCGCGCTCGGCGCCGGGGTCCTGCTGGTATCCAACGCCTGTGGCGGGATGAACCCATTGTGGCAGCCCGGCGACCTCATGCTGATCGAGGATCACATCAATCTCCTGGGTGACAACCCCCTCATCGGCATCAATGACGAGGCGCTCGGCCCGCGCTTTCCCGACATGTCCGAACCCTATGACGCCGGGTTGCGTGCCATCGCTCGCCAGGCCGCGGTGGACCTCCAGGTGACTCTCCGTGAAGGGGTGTACGTGGGCATCCCGGGACCCAACCTCGAGACGCGGGCCGAGTATCGGATGCTCCGCACTATCGGGGGAGACGTCGTCGGCATGTCGACCGTGCCCGAGGTGATCGTGGCCATCCACGCCGGCATGCGTGTCATGGGTGTGTCAATCATCACCGACCAGTGCCTCCCGGACGCGCTCGAGGCAGCGAGCATCGAACGGATCATCGCCGTGGCCAAGAAAGCCGAACCGTCGCTGACTCGGTTGGTGACGCGCGTGGTGGAGCGTCTGTCATGACCGCGGAGCTACGGGCATGACCTTTCCGTCATGGCCAGACGGGTCGGCTCACGCGCTCGAGGAGGAACTTCTCCAGACGTGGCAGCGCGAACGGCTGTTCGAACAGACCCGGGAAGCGACCCGGGGAGCCGAGCCGTTCGTGTTCTACGAGGGTCCGCCGACGGCCAATGGCCGTCCCGGGATCCATCACGTCTTCTCGCGGACCATCAAGGACCTGATCTGCCGATTCCAGACCATGCAGGGCCGCGACGTCACCCGCATCGCCGGTTGGGACACGCACGGGCTCCCGGTCGAGATCGAGGTCGAGAAGCGGCTCGATCTCCGTGGCAAGCGCGACATCGAGCGGTACGGGGTGGCCGAGTTCAACGCCCTGTGTCGGGAGAGCGTCTTCAAGTACCAGTCGGAATGGGAACACCTCTCCGACCGGATCGGCTATTGGCTCGACTACCAACACCCCTACGTGACGTGCACCAACGAGTACGTGGAGAGCGTGTGGTGGGTTCTTGCCCGGCTTCATCAGCGCAACCTGTTGTATCGCGGACACAAGGTGCTGCCGTACTGTCCCCGGTGCGGGACCGTCCTGTCGAGTCACGAACTGGCGTTGGGGTACGAGGACGTCACCACCAACTCCATCTACGTAACATTCCCGCTGGCCGATGACCCGTCGCGCCAACTGCTGGTATGGACCACCACTCCCTGGACGCTGCTGGCGAACGTGGCCGTTGCCGTCAACCCCGACCTGGAATACGGCGAGTACCAAGTCGACGGGACCCGGTACATCCTCGCCACCGCCCGGGCCGACCTTCCGGTGTCGAGTGCCAAGGACGCCGGTACCTTTGCCGACCTCGGACCGGTGCGGACCTTTCCCGGCCGGGAATTGATCGGCTTGGGGTACCGCCGGCCGCTGGACGTGGTGCCGCTGCCGGAGGATCAACGTTCTCGGGAAGTGATCGCGGCGGAGTTCGTGTCGGCGGAGAACGGATCGGGCCTGGTCCACATCGCCCCGGCTTTCGGCGCCGACGACCACGCGATGGGGCGGGAGCACGACCTGGCGCTGGTACGGCCGGTCGCCGCCGACGGCACTGTCACCGGCACCGACTGGCCGGCCATCGAGGGGCAGTTGGTCACCGACAAGAGCACCAACGACGCCATCATCCAGCGGCTCAAGGAGGACGGCCGGTGGCATCTCACCGAACCCCACCGCCATTCCTATCCCCATTGTTGGCGCTGTCGTAATCCGCTCATCTACTACGCCCGCGATTCTTGGTTCGTCCGCACCTCGGCGGTGAAGGACCGCATGTTGGATCTCAACCAGACGGTCGGCTGGCACCCGCCCGAGGTCGGCAGTGGCCGGTTCGGGGAGTGGCTGGAGAACAACGTCGATTGGGCGCTGTCGCGCGACCGGTACTGGGGGACGCCGCTTCCTGTCTGGGTGTGCCAGGACGATCCGGATCATGTGACCGTCATCGGCAGCTACCAGGACTTGGCGGAACGGTGGGGCCGTCCGCTCCCCGAGGCTTTCGATCCGCACAAGCCGTTCATCGACGAATACCAATGGGATTGCCAGTGCGGCGGCACCATGCGGCGCACACCGGAAGTCATCGACGCCTGGTTCGATTCCGGGTCGATGCCCTTCGCCCAATGGCACTACCCGTTCGAGCACGCCGAGGAATTCGAGCAGCACTTCCCGGCGGATTTTATTTGTGAAGGCGTCGATCAAACCCGGGGATGGTTCTACTCGCTTCTGGCCATCGCCACCACCGCGTTCGACAGCCCCGCTTACCGCAACGTCATCGTCAACGAAATGGTGCTCGACGCCGCCGGGCAGAAGATGTCCAAGAGCCGCGGGAACGTGGTGGATCCGTGGGAGGTGATCGAGCGCTTCGGCAGCGACACCGTGCGGATCTACCTCCTGGCCTCGAGCCAGGTTTGGTTCCCCAAACGCTTCGACGAGCGAGCGGTACTCGAGGTCGCGGGAGGGTTTTTCGACACGCTCAAGAACAGCTATCGGTTCTTCGCGCTCTACGCCGGCGAGTGGACTCCCGGCGGGGAGATCGGCGATCCGCTCCTGGTCGACCGCTGGCTCGACAGCCGGCTCAACGCCACCATTGCCCATGTCACCGAAGCGTGGGCGGGGTACGACGTGACCGCTGGTGTCAGGGCGATCATGGAATTCGTGGTCGACGATCTCTCCAATTGGTACGTGCGCATCAACCGGAATCGCTTCTGGGCCCCGGATGCGGAGGCGGACCCGGTGGCGCTCGACACGCTGTACCGCGCCTTGGTGGCGGTGAGCCGCATGCTCGCTCCGGCAGCCCCGTTCGTCGCCGACTGGCTCCACCGGGCGTTGGTTGGGACATCGGTCCACTTGGCCCGATTCCCGGTACCCGACACCGAGCGGGATCAAGCGCTCGAGCTGGCGATGGACGCCGCCCGGCGGTTGGTGTCGCTGGCCCGGGCCGGCCGGGAAGACGCCAACTTGAAGGTGCGGCAACCGGTGGCGCGGCTCCAGGTCGCCGTACCGCGGGAGGTGCCGCGCGAGACGTTCCGGACGTTGTTCCCGCTGATCCAGCGCGAGATCAACGTCAAGGTCGTAGAACTGGTCGCTTCCGATACCGACCTCGTCCGCCTGCAGGCCAAGCCGAACTTCCGGTCACTGGGCAAGCGCTTCGGCAAGCGGACGCCGGCGGTGGCCCAGGCCGCCGCCCGCCTGGTCCCGGAACAACTCCGTGCGCTGGAAGAAGGGGGCTCCGTCATCCTGGAGGTTGATGGTGAGCCAATCGAGTATCTTTCCGAGGACGTGACCGTCGAGCGGGTGGTGACGAGCGACTGGGTGGTGCAGTCGGATGGGCCCTACGTGGCGGCGCTCGACCCGGAATTGACGGATGACCTCCGACGGGAAGGGATGGCCCGCGAGGTGGTGCACCGGGTGCAGCGGCTTCGCAAGGAGGCCGGGTATGATTACACTACCCGAATCGCTATCGCCCTCGACGGGGCCGAGGAAGTGCTGGCGGCGGTCGCTGGCCACTCGGAGTTCGTGGCCGGGGAGACCCTGGCGCGCCGGCTCGACATCGGAGAACGTGCGCCGGCGCCGGACGTGGAAGCAGACGTGGCCATC
The DNA here is from genome assembly GCA_004357415.1 of Gemmatimonadota bacterium. GTDB lineage: Bacteria > Gemmatimonadota > Gemmatimonadetes > Gemmatimonadales > GWC2-71-9 > N074bin45. Next base: position 6,013 of record SMVY01000147.1, on the reverse strand, counting down.
TACGGGGCCACGATCACCATAGGCATTGGACGATTCGAGTGAATGGTCCGGGCAGCCGGATTATCGAGAAATGGAATCACCATGAACAAGAAGCAGCGCACCCATCTTGAAAACCGGCTCATCGAGGAGCGGGATCGCGTCATGAAGGAACTGGGTCATTATGACGAGTCATTCTCCACGACCCTGCAGGCCTCCAACGGTGACCTGTCATCCTACTCGTTCCACATGGCCGACCAGGGTACCGACGCCATGGAGCGGGAAAAGCAGTTTCTCATGGCGTCGAAGGAAGGGCGCTACCTGTGGCACGTAAACCAGGCGTTGCGCCGCTTGTATGCCAACCCCGAGACCTTCGGCCGGTGCCAGACCTGCGAGAAGCGAATCAACCTCGAGCGGCTCGACGCGCTGCCCCATGCGCGGTTGTGCATCACCTGTAAGGAACAGGAAGAGGATGAGCAGCGGCGCTGATCGCCGGTGGTACTGGGCGGCCGTCCTCAGCGTGCTCATCGGCGACCTCGTCACCAAGCTGGCAGCCGAATCCTACTTGCTGCGGAGCGCCGGTCTGCGCGTCGTCGGCGACTGGGTGCAACTGCGGCTGGTGTACAATCCCGGAGCCGCCTTCGGATTGCACGTGGGCCCGTATTCGCGCTGGGTGTTTTTTGTCATCGCCGCCGTGGCCGTGGTAGTGTTGTTCCGGATGTCACGCTCGGCCCCGGTCGGCGACTGGTTTCGCCAGTTGGCCCTCGGGTTGGTGACCGGCGGTGCCGCCGGCAATTTGATCGATCGGATACGTAGCCCGCGGGGCGTGGTGGACTTTCTGGACGTGGGCATCGGGACCATGCGCTGGCCCACGTTCAATGTCGCCGACATCGCCGTCAGCCTGGGGGCGATCGCCCTCGCCATTTCCCTCTGGCGTGAGGACGCCGAGCAGACCCGGTCCCAATCGCCTTCCGTCACATAACCGAACCCGAGTGGCCGTGACCGAATCGGTGGAATTCACCGTCCTGGCGGACACCGAGCGGTTGGATCGTTTTCTGGCCGATCAACTGAGTCTCTCTCGCACCGTCGCCGCCCGGTTGATCGCCGACAAGGCGGTCACGGTCGGCGGTCGGCCCGCAAGGGCGTCGCGCACGCTGCAGCGCGGCGAGGTCGTCACCGTGTCCTACCCCGCCGACGAGCCACCCCGAACCCTCAAGCCGGCCGCCATCCCGCTCACCATCGTGTTCGAGGACGACCACCTCGCCGTCATCGACAAACCAGCCGGCCTGGTGGTCCACCCGGCGCCGGGCCACTGGGATGACACGCTGGTGAATGCCTTGGTGGGCAGGGGCACCACGCTCTCAGGAGGTGCCGAAGGCCGCCCGGGAATCGTCCACCGGCTGGACAAGGACACCTCGGGCCTGATGCTCGTGGCCAAAACCGACATCGCCCACCGGCGGTTGAGCAGCGCGCTGGCTGCCCGGAAGATCCGCCGCACCTACGCCGCCCTCACCTGGGGCCACTTGTCCGAAGATCCGACCGTCGTCGACGCCCCGATCGCCCGGCACCAGCGCGACCGCAAGCGGATGGTGGTAGCTACGGCGGGTCGGCCCGCGCGAACGCGGGTCGAGGTCGTGGCCCGTTTTCCCGTGACCGAACTCCTACGGGTCGAGCTGGAGACCGGTCGCACCCATCAGATCAGGGTGCACATGGCACACATCGGCCACCCGGTTGTGGGGGATCGGGTCTACGGGGCCGGTGGCAGCAAGCGGATTTCCGGTACCGGGCGCATCCGGGCGACGGCCATCGAACGCGCGGCCCCGCGGCAGGCTCTCCATTCAGCGCGGTTGGAGTTCGCCCACCCCGTGACCGGGGATGCAGTCGATTGCACTGCCGAATGGCCGATCGATTTGTGGCCAGCCCTCGATGCCTCAACGGCGCCTCCCGACCGAGTTGCCCCGCAGGACCCCCTTCGGTATCTTCGTTTCTTTAATAGAGATGACTAACGTTGCGGTCGAACGGGTTCTGGTTTTCGAGGTCGGCGACCTGGTGTGCGCCGTCCCCGCGGGGGTGACCAGGGAGGTGATCTCGCCCGTGGCCATCACCCGGCTTCCGGGTGTTTCCGACGTGGTCGACGGCTTGATCAACATCCGGGGCACCCTTCTGACCGTCATTGACGGTCACAGGCTCTTGGGCCGGCCGGCGAACCCAGACCACGAAGGGGCCATCGTCGTGCTCGAGGTGTTCGATCGAGTTTGTGGGCTCCGGGTCGGGCGGCTGGTAGATCTCGTTGCCGTCCCTGCCGACGCGGTCGACGGCCGCGACACCCTCCCCGGCGTGGACCCCGGCATCGTCAAAGCCGTGGGACGGCATCAGGACAGTCCATTCGTGCTGCTCGACCTCGAGGAGTTGCTGCGACCAGTCATGGGGACCTGACCACAGAACCATCGGATCCTGTTTCGCCTGAACCATTCGGAGGACGTTCGTGAGTCATACCGTACTAGTGTGCGATGACGCCATCTTCATGCGGACCATGATCAGTGACATTCTCACCTCGGCCGGGTTCGAAGTCATCGGCGAGGCCGAAACCGGGGTCCAGGCGGTCGAGAAGTACCAGCAACTCAAGCCGGACCTCGTCACCATGGACATCGTCATGCCCGACATGGGAGGCATCGACGCCGTGCGGGAGATTTGCCAAGGAGACCCGGAGGCCAAGGTGCTGATGTGTAGTGCCATGGGCCAACAGGCGCTCGTCGTCGAGGCGATCCAGGCCGGCGCCAAGGACTTCGTCGTCAAACCCTTCCAGCCTTCGCGGGTGCTCGAAGCCGTTCAGCGCGTGCTGGGCTAGCACATGGACCACGGCCGGTACGCCGCCCTGTTCCTCAGCGAGAGCCGGGAACACATCGGCGCTTGCAACCAGCACCTGGGCCTGCTCGAACGCGATCCGGGATCCCAGGAAGCGGTCCACGCGCTGTTTCGCGCCATGCATACCATCAAAGGCATGGCTGCCATGATGGGCTACGCCCACGTCACCGAACTGGCGCATCGCTCCGAGAACCTGCTGGACCTCGTCCGCGCCGGCACGGTCACCGCCGATGTCGCCCTCATCCGCCTCCTGACCGAGGCGGTGGACGAACTGGATCGCGGCATCGAGGAGGCCGCCACCGGACACGACCAGGCGCTCGACTTCAGCTATGTCCTCGAACGCCTCGACACGCTGGTAGGCCCGGAATCGACAGGCGCGTCACCCCAGGCACCCGGTCCGGCCTCGGCTCCGGAGCCAGCGCCCCGGAGGCCGCGCGGGGACCGGAGCCGGCCGGTCCGGGTCACCGTCCGGCCCGGAGTCATGATGCCGGGAGCCCGGGCGGCGCTGGCCCTTAATCAGGCCTCTGGCCTGGGCGAGGTCACCGACGTCACCCCCGGTGCCCAGGAGTTCCAGCAGGAGGGTTTCGACGGGGCGTTTTCCTTCTGGATCGAGACCGACCGGGCCGACGAGGTCCTGGAAGAGGCCATCAGATCCGTGGGCGACATCGATTCCGTCACCATCGGGGATGCCGCTCGATCGCAGGGCCCCGCGGCGGGTGGCGACGCCGTGCAGCGCGCCCACAACACGATTCGGGTGGACCTGCGCCGGCTCGACGCCCTGATGAGCCATGTGGGTGAGTTGGTCGTGGCCCGGAATCGACTGGTCGAACTCGCCGCCGGATACGCGGGTACCGAGTTGGAAGAGGTGAGCGGCCGGATCAACCGACTGGTGAACGAGGTGCAGGCCGAGGTCATCGCCACGCGGATGACACCGGTCTGGCAAGTGTTCGACCGGTTCCCCCGGGCGGTGCGCGACCTGGCTCGCGAACTCGGCAAGCAAGTGTCGTTGACCATCGAGGGTGGCGACATCGAGGTCGATCGGTCGTTGCTGGACGAGATCGGCGATCCGATCCTCCACCTCCTTCGGAACGCGGTCGATCATGGTATCGAGCCGGGCGCCGACCGTTTGCAGGCGGGCAAACCCGAGGAGGGTCGGTTGGTCATCCGCTGCAGCCGCGAGCGTGACAGCATCGTGGTCATCGTCGAGGACGATGGCCGGGGGATCGATCGCGATGTGGTCCTCGCCAAGGCCCGGGAGACTGGTGTGGTGGACGATGAGGTCGAGGAGCTGACTGACGCCCTTCTGCTGCAGGTTCTCGGCCGATCGGGCTTCAGCACGGCAACGAAAGTGACGAGCGTCTCGGGCCGAGGGGTCGGGATCGACGTCGTCCTGACCAAGATTCGAGCGCTCGGGGGCTCGGCCGAGATTCAGTCCCAGGTCGGCCGGGGAACCACGTTCATTCTTCGATTGCCGCTGACGCTCGTTATCTTTCGGGCATTGCTGGCCCGGGTTTGCGACGAGCGCTACGTCGTGCCCATGGCTTTCGTCGCCGAAACGGTCGAGTACAACAAGGCTACGCGCGCAGAGGTGCACGGCCGGGATTCGTTGGTGTTACGGGACGAAGTGCTGGCCACGACCGACTTGCGGGACATCGTGGGCCTCGACGGCGCGGACCGATCGATGCGGCGGCCGTGTGTCATCCTGGAGGTGGGCAACCGGCGCTCGGCATTGCTCGTCGATGCCCTGATAGGACAGCAGGAAGTTGTCGTGGAGCAATTCGACCCGCCATCAGGGATGCCCCGCTGGGTTAGTGGGGCTACCATTCTGGCGGACGGGACGCCGGCGCTCATCCTCGACGCGGCGGCTTTGGTCTAGTGGAGGCACCATGGACGACCTGAGGGACCTCGAAGCGCTGCACTTCGATGCGCTCAGGGAGGTAGCCAACATCGGCGCCGGGCATGCGGCGACGGCGCTGTCGCAGATGATCGATCGAACCATCATGATCAGCGTGCCCGAGGTCAGCGTCACCCCACTCGAAGATGTGCCTGGAGTCGTCGGAGATCCCGAGGAGGTCTCCGCCGCCATCCTCATGCAGATGATGGGCGATTTGACCGGACGCACCTTGCTGATGTTCCCGGCCGCCGCCGGCAGGACTCTTTGTGATCTCCTGCTGCGCCGGCCGGTTGGTACCACCGAGGCGTATGGGGAAATGGAAGAATCCGCTCTCAAGGAAGTCGGCAACATCCTGAGCAGCGCGTACCTCAACGCCCTGAGTGATTTCATGGGAATGATGCTGATGCCGTCCGTCCCCACCATGGTCGTCGACTACGCCGCCGCCGTTCTCACCAGCACATACCTCACCTTCGGAAGCGAGCGGGACGTCGTCCTCTGCGTCGAGACCCAGTTCTATTTCAAGGAGGAAAAAGAGAAGGTCCCGGCGCACTTCCTGCTCTTGCCGGATATGGCGTCTCTCCGCGCGATCTTCGACGCCATCCGCCTCGGGTGACCGGGATGGGCGCCGCGGCCATATCGGAACGCGACGTGGCGGTCCTCCGCTCTTTTGCCCAGCGGATCGACCCGTCCGATGCCGGCGCCCACAATAATCTCGGCGTCCTCTACCACCAAAAAGGACTCATCGCCGAGGCCATCGAGGAGTTCACCAGGGCTCTCGAACTCGACCCCAAAATGCAGGTGGCGCAAGACAACCTTGAAACAGCCTACAGCGCGTCGGGATACTACGACACGCGCGTGGCCGAACTGCAAGGCCGCTTGCGGCACCAGCCCGACGATCGGGACGCCCGCTGGCAGCTGGGCCGCGCTTACGCCTCGCTGGGCCATCACGCGGAAGCCGTCGCCGAATTCGAGGCGCTGGTGTCCCGCCACCCGAAAGATGCGCCGGCCATCATCCAGTTGGGCCTCGCCCAAAAAGCTGGAGGCCACATGGACGAGGCCTCCGAGTGGTTCGAGCAGGCCCGCCAGCTCGAACCCGACAGCTCCGTGGCCCGCTTCTACTGCGGAGAGGCCCTCTACAACCGTGGGCTGAACGACCAGGCGCTGGTCGAACTGCAGGCCGCCATCAAGCTCAACCCCGACTACGCCGACGCCCACTATCTGGTTGCCTTCGTCTACGGCGACATGGGACAGCACGATGAGGCCAAGGCGGCCACCAAG
>SMVY01000146.1 GCA_004357415.1 Gemmatimonadota bacterium | reverse complement strand
CTGTTCCTCGACGTCGAATCCCAGTTGCGACAGGTGTTCGCTCAGGACGCGCCGAGCCTGCAGCGCGCCGTCGGTACCCGCCTCACGGGGGTTGGACAGGAGCAGCTCGAGGAGTTCACGCGGTTTGGACATGGGGACCGCCGCCCAGGCTTGTCAGGAGCCTCAGGAAGAACTTCGTTTGGTTTGTGTGCGCGGCTTTCTGCGGGGACGCCGCTTGGGCACTGCCGTCACGCCGGCCGCCTCGGCTGTCTTGGCATCGATGACGCCCTCGGTGAGGAGTTCGGCGATCTCCTGCTGGAAGGACTGCATTCCCTGATCGTCCTTGTCGGCCTCCATGACGGCGAGGAGTGCCTCGGGCGCGCCGGTCTTGAGGATGTCCCGGACCTCGTCGGTGCCCACGAGGACTTCGAACGCCGGCGCCCGTCCTTGTCCGTCAGCTCGCGGCAACAACTGTTGCGCCACCACACCGCGCAACACCTCGGCCAGCCGGACCCGCCCGATATCGCGTTCGTCGGCTGGAATCATGGCAATCACCCGTTCCAGCGTGGTCACGACGTCTGGCGTCGGCACGGAAGAAATGACCAACAGTCCGGTCTCGGCCGCGGTGATGGCGGTGTCGAGCGTCTCAGGGTCGGGGAGGTCACTGATGACGATGACATCCGGGTCCTGCCTGAGGGCCGCCTGCAGTCCCTTGACGACACTCTCGGTATCGATCCCCACCTCCCGCTGGGTGACGGAAGACTTGAGATCCCGGTGGAGAAATTCGATGGGGCTCTCGATGGTGACGATGTGCCGGTGATAGTTCCGGTTGATCTGGTCGATTAGGCCGGCGATCGTGGAACTCTTGCCGCTGCCGCCGGCGCCGGCGACGAGAACCAATCCGTGATCCGTGTTCGCCAGCGGCAGAATCGAATCCGGGGCCCCCAGCGACTCGAGGCTGGGGATCGCGAACGGGATGACGCGCATCACCACCATGAAAGAAGATCGCTGCCGCAGAATGTTCACCCGGAACCGACCGACACCGGGCATGCCCCACGAGCAATCGTAGTCCTGGAGCTGGTCGATTCTCCGCCTGACATCTTCGCTGGCGATGAGTTTCAGCGCGATGGCGCGTGTCTGGTCCGGTGTCAGCCGCTCCTTCGTGAGCGGCACCAGTTCGCCATTGACCCGTGCACGGAAGACGTCACCCGCCTTGATGTGCAGGTCGGAGGCTCCTCGCTTGACGGCGGCTTTGATGATTTTTTCCATTGATCCTCGAATGCGCCTGCGGCGTTCAGGCGGTGGACGAAACCACCGACGGGGGTAGCAGGCCCATACGCTCCTGCACTCCGCCCAGCGTCTCGTTGGCGATGGCTGCCGCGTGCTCGGCGCCGCGGGCCAGCAGCTCCGTGACCCGCTGCGGATCCGCCTTCAATTCCTGCGCTCGCTCCCGCATCGGCGCGAACCGCTCACTGATGTTGTCGGCCAATACCCGTTTGCAATCCAGGCAGCCCCATCCCGCGGTGCGGCACTGCTCGGCAACCATGCTACAGGTGTCGGCCGAGGAAAAATGGCCGTGCAGGGCAAATATGTTGCACACGTCCGGATCGCCGGGGTCCTTCCGGGTCTTGCGGGCCGGATCAGTCATGGCCGGGCGGAGTTTCTGCCAGATGTCGTCGGGGGAATCGAGAAGCCCCACGGTGTTCCCCTGGCTCTTTGACATCTTGCCCTTGCCGTCGAGTCCCATGACCCGTACCGCTTCGGTCTTGCGGGCGACCGGCTCGGGGAAAAACGCCTCCCCGCCACCAAATCGCTGGTTCCACCGGCGGGCGATTTTCCGAGCCAACTCCAGGTGCTGGAATTGATCTTCGCCCACGGGCACGGTATCGGCCCGGTAAAGGAGAATATCCGCGGCCTGCAGAATCGGGTAGTTGAGCAGGCCAGCCGGGATACTCTTCAAGCCGCGGGACTTGTCCTTATACTGCGTCATCCGCTCGAGGTCGCCGACTGGGGTCACGGCGTTGAGCAGCCACATGAGTTCCGAGTGGGCCGGCACATGTGACTGGACGAACAGGGTGGCCTGCTCCGGATCGATGCCGGCGGACAGCAGCCCGATGGCCATATCCATCGTTTGCTGTGCCAACTGGCCGGGGTCGGTAGCCCCGGTGGTGACCGCGTGGAGGTCGACGATCGCGTAGAACGACTCGAAGTCGTACTGTAGATTGACCCAGTTTCTGACCGCACCCAACCAGTTCCCGATGTGGAGTTCTCCGGAAGGTTGGATGCCCGAGAAGATGCGTGCCATCAGGCCAAGCTAGCTACCTGAGGGAACGGTTGCAAGATGCTATCCCCCTTGAACTTACTTGACTTGGCCTCGCGCGCCGCAGAGACGGCGGCCGGGTACATCCGCAGCGCCGGTCCGCCGTCCGACCCGGCCGATTGGACCGCCAAGGGAGCCGCCGATTTCGTCACCCAGGTGGACCTGACGGCGGAGCGGCGCATCACCGACCTCCTGCTGGCCGAGACCCCCGAATCCACCATCGTCGGAGAAGAACTCTCCCCGGATCTGGCAACCGCGGGGCTGGTCTGGATCGTCGACCCGCTCGACGGCACCACCAATTTCCTGCACCGGTACCCGATGTACGCCGTGTCGATCGCGGCGGCGATCGACGGCGTGTTGCAGGCCGGTGTGGTGGTAGACGTGGCCCACGACGTCCACTACCATGCGTCACTCGGCGGGGGAGCTACCGCCAACGGCCGGCCGATCCGGGTGTCCGGGATCACCGACCCGAGGTACGCGTTGATCGGCACGGGGTTCCCCTTCAAGCAACCCCAGTGGCTCCCGGCCTACCAACGGCAATTCAACGCGATTCTGCCCCGGACGAGCGGCGTTCGCCGGACGGGTTCCGCGGCACTCGACCTTGCCGCCGTAGCCGCCGGGTGCTATGACGGATTCTGGGAACTGATGCTCGCCCCGTGGGACATCGCCGCGGGACTCATCCTGGTGCGGGAGGCGGGCGGCACGGTGAGCAACGCGGCCGGACAAGCCATCGGGGTCGAGCACACGGCGGTCGTTGCCGGCAACGAGACCATCCACGCCTGGTTGTTGGACCAACTCGGGGCCGAGGGCGTTCCCCACACGGTGGACCTTGCCGAGGAGAGGCACCCATGACCGATTCCGAGCCGGACATGGTACCCGGCACCGAGATGTCCACCGGCCACTCGCTAAAAGACTGGAGCGACGCCATTGCCGCCGATGCCCCCGTCCCCGGCGGCGGTGCGGCAGCGGCCATCGCGGCCTCCATCGCCGCATCGCTGGTGGCCATGTGCGCCCGGTTGACGTTGCGGCACGAGGAGTATCGCCACCTGGAGGACACATTCCAGGACATGGCATCCGAAGCCGATGCCCTGCGTGAAGACCTCGTCCTCCTGGCCGAAGAAGACGTCATGGCCTATGGCGCCGTGGCCCAGGCACGGGCGATTCCCCACGCCGAGGACGACGAAGCCATCCTGCGGCTGGTCAACCTGAACGCGGCCCTCGTCGGGGCCGCGGAGGTCCAAATCGCCGTGCTACGACTGGCACAAATCACCGTCTCACTGGCGCGCGCCGCGGTCGAGCATGGCAACATCCAGGTGCGGGCGGACGCAGCAACGGCGGTCCTCCTGGCGGGAGCCGCGGCGCGGGCGGCCTGGGTCAACGTGCGATCGGACCTGGCACTAGTGCGGGAGGGCACCGGAGCCCAGGAGGCCCCGGGAGACATGAGCGACGAAAAGATCGCCGGGCTCCTGAAACAGGCCAGCCGGCTGATCCAAGACGCGGACATCGACGAGCGAGCCGTCCAGGCGCTGGTGGAGTGGCCGTGAGAGGTCGTAGGACGTGGGGCGTGGGGCGTAGGGCATAGGACGTAGAACGTAGGACGTAGGACGTAGGGGCGACGCATGCGTCGCCCGTACGGGTAGACGTAGACGCGTCCCTCCTACGCCCTACGTCCTATCCCTCTACCAGCGTCAGAATCCTCGGCTCGCCATCCGAGATCGCCACCGTGTGCTCGAAATGGGCCGATAAGCGGCCGTCGGCGGTGACCACGGTCCACTTGTCGGGCAGCGTCTTGGTGGCTGGGTTGCCCTGGGTGATCATCGGCTCGATGGCGATGGTCATGCCATCGACCAACCGGCGGCCGCGTTTGGGTGAGCCGTAGTTGGGAATCTGCGGTTCCTCGTGGAACTGCTCGCCGATCCCGTGACCCACCAGCTCCCGAACGACCCCGAACCCGGCAGCCTCGGCCACCTGCTGCACCGCGTGACCGATGTCGCCGACGTGGTTTCCGGTACGCGCCTGGGCGATCCCGGCCACCAGGGAGGCCTGGGTAACGTCGAGCAGCCGTTGGGTTTCCGGGGCGACCTCCCCGACCGCGATGGTGGTGGCCGAGTCGGCGTGGAGCCCGTCGAGGAGTACGCCCACGTCCACGCTGACGATGCTTCCCTCGTGCAGCACCCGCTTGGCGGAGGGAATGCCGTGGACGACCTCCTCGTTGATCGATGTGCACAGCGTCTTGGGGAACCCGTACAGTCCCTTGAAAGAGGGCCGGGCGCCGGGGTGGCTCCGGATGAACTCCTCCGCCAGGTCGTCGAGATCCTCGGTCGACATGCCGGGTCGAATCTGCCGCCGGATGAGAGCGAGCGTTCCCCCGACGATGCGCCCTGCCGCGGCCATGGTATCGATTTCCCGGGGTGACTTGATGGTGACCATCTAACAGCCGACCGCCTGGCACAGGCGCTGGAAGATCTCGTCGACGGCTCCGATGCCGTCGACGTGGTGCACGGTCTGGCGTTCCTGGTACCACGCCAGGACCGGAGCGGTCTGGCGCCGGTAGGCCTCGAGCCTGGTCTTCACCGCTTCGGGATCGTCGTCGGCCCGGCCTTCGCTCGAGCGGCGCTTCTCCAACCGGCTCAGGATCTCCTCGTCGGGCACGTCGAAGAATACCACGTGGTCGAGCGTGCGCCCGGAGGCGGCCAGGGTGGACGCCAAGCCTTCCGCCTGCGGGATGGTGCGGACCACCCCGTCGAAGATGACCCCGCCATCGGCCGAGGGTTTGGCCAGCTCATCCCGAACGACCCCGAGGATGACGTCGTCGCTGACGAGGTGTCCGGCCTCCATTACGGCTTTGGCTTCGAGTCCCAGCGGCGTTTGGCGCTTGACGGCATCCCGCAGCAGATCGCCGGTGGCGAATTTCGGCAATCCGAGCCGCTCGGCCAGCCTGACGCCCTGGGTTCCCTTACCAGCCCCCGGAGGGCCCATCAACAGTATGTCCATACCAACGGTTCTCTCGATAAAGCCAAGGGCGGTGCCGGAGTACCCTCATCCGCACCGCCCGTCGTCTCTGCTACACGCATGCTGTCAGCCGTCAGTCGGGAGGCCGCAAGGCCTCCCATCACATGAACCGGGTCTGCCGCCCGCGGAACTTGACCCGCCCCGACCGCATGAAGCCATCGTACTGGCGCAGCTGACGATGTTGCTCGATGCGCGCGATGGTGTCCAACAGGACGCCGACCACGATGAGCACCGATGTGCCGCCGAACTGCGACTGGATGCCCAACTTGTTGGAGACGAAGATCGGCACCAGCGCCACCGCCGCCAGGAACAGCGCACCGGGTAGGGTAATGCGGCCCAGCACGCCGTCGATATAGTCCGCGGTGGCGGCCCCGGGCTTCACGCCCGGAATGAAGCCGCCTTGCTTCTTCAGGTTCTCGGCCAGATCGACCGAGTTGAAGATGATCGAGGTATAGAAGTAGGTGAACAGCACGATCATGACGGCGAACAGAATGGCGTAGGGAACGCTTCCCGGCACGAATAGGTTGGCCACTTCCGTCAACGTCTCGCTGTTGCTGAAGCTGGCCAGCGTCCCCGGGACGATGATCAGGGTCTGGGCGAAGATGATCGGCATTACGTTGGCCGTCAGCATCCGGATGGGAATGAAGCTCTTGCGCCCTTCCTGGATGCGTCCGCGTCCCATGACTTTTCGGGGTATCTGTATGGGGATCCGCCGGGCGGCGATGGTCATGGCCGTCACCGCAGCAATCGCCCCCACGATCACGGCGACGTACGTAAGGGCCGCCGCCAGCGATACGATGCCCTCGGTCACGAATCCGAGCAGCTGCAGGGTGCCCGGCCACAGCCGTTCGAGAATCGAGAAGGTAATCAGCATGCTGGCGCCGTTGCCGATACCATTTTCGGTAATCTGCTCGCCCAGCCACATGACAACCATGGCGCCGGTCGTCAGGGTGACCACCATGACGAACCGGGAACCGAAGCCGGGAGCGGCTATAGCCCCGGGGATCGATTCGGTGAACAGCGCGTAGGTGTAGGACTGGGACAGCGCGATGACTAGGGTGGTGTAGCGCGTCCACTGGGTGAGCTTCTTCCGTCCCTCCTCGTCCTTCTGCATCTTCCCGACCGTGGGAACCACACCGCCGGCCAGCTGGAAGATGATGGAGGCCGAGATGAACGGCATGATGCCCAGCGCGAACACGGTGGCGCGGGATAGCCCCCCACCGAGCATGTCGTACAGGCCGAAGAAGCCTGCCGCGGCCGAGTTGCGGATGAAATCTGACAGTGCCGTAACATTGACGCCCGGGGCGGCAATGTGGGCACCGATTCGGTACAGCACAAGGGCGAGCAGCGTGAAGAGGAGTTTCTTCTTCAGCTCCGGATCCATCGCCATCGCCGGGGCCCGTGGTGCGGTCACTCGCCCTCGACCTTCCCGCCAGCCGCCTCGATCTTCGAGCGGGCCGTGGCCGACAGCGCCACGCCGCTCACCTGATAGGCCCGGTCGACATCACCGCTCCCCAGGACCTTGACCGGCGCGGCCCGCTTGCCGATGAGGCCGGCCGCGTAGAGCGCCGCCGGCGTCACGTCGGTGTCCGCCAACCGCTTGAGCTGGGCCACGTTCACGGCTTGGGACACCACCCGGTTGGGATTCTTGAAGCCCCGCTTTGGCAGCCGCCGATACATCGGCATCTGGCCGCCCTCGAATCCGGGGTTGGTGGCGCCGCCCGAACGTGCCTTGTGTCCCTTGTGCCCCCGGCCGGAGGTCTTGCCCACGCCGGAGCCCGGACCGCGTCCGACGCGCTTCCGGTTGCGGGTGGACCCTTTCGGGGGCCGAAGCGTCGACAGGGTGACCGTGCTGGTCTCCTGGTTGTTGGCCATCTATTTCTCCTCGACCGGCGTCACCTCGATGAGGTGTCGCACCTTGTTCAGCATGCCCCGAATGGACGGAGTATCCTGGACCGTTACCGTGTGTTGGTGATGTCGCAGTCCCAGGGACCGGAGGGTCCGCCGCATGGTTTCGGCGCGCCCGATGCCGGAACGCACCTGCTTGACGGACAGCATCACCGGGGCATCTGCTTTCTTCGTCGTTGCCACTTAAACCTCCTGCCGCGGCCGATAGTCGATCTCGCTCACGTCGATACCTCGTGCCCGAGCCACTTGCTGCACCGACACCAACCGTGTCAGCCCGTCCATCGTGGCTCGGACCATGTTGTGCGGATTGGTCGAGCCGAGGCACTTGGTCAGGATGTCGGTCACCCCGGCGCACTCGAGCACCGAGCGAACTGGGCCACCAGCGATGACGCCGGTCCCGGACGCCGCCGGCTTGAGGAGGACGCGCCCCGCCCCATGCTCCCCGATGATCTCGTGCGGAATAGTGGCCCCGGCACGAGGGATCTCGACCATGTTGCCCCTGGCCGCTTCCACCGCCTTGCGCACCGCCTCGGCGACCTGATTGGCCTTGCCGGTCGCCATGCCGACCTTGCCGTTACCGTCTCCCACCGTCACCAGTGCGTTGAAGGAAAACCGGCGGCCACCCTTGACCACCTTGGCGACGCGGTTGATCGTCACCACGTTCTCGATCAGGTCGCTGCCACGGTCGCGGTCGCCACGATCCCGGCGCGGACCACCACGCCCGCCTCGACCACCACGGGCACCGCGGCGCTGCTCCCCGCCGGGACGCCTGGCCGTGTCAGCCCGGCCGGCGGGGGCCCTCTCCTGGGCCGGCGCCTCGACCGGGGCCTTGGCGGGCGCTTCGGTGGGCGTTGCCGCATCCGCCGCGGGGGCGGGGGCGGTGGGGGGAGTTGCCGGCGCCGTGTCCTGCTCGGCAGCGGAGGGGGAGGTCTTTTCCTGATCTTCCGACATCTAAAACTCCAATCCACCCGCGCGCGCGCCGTCGGCGACGGCCTGCACGCGTCCATGGTAGCGGTAACCTGCGCGATCGAATACCACCGAACTGATGCCGGCGGCTTTGGCCTTGGTGGCCAGGGCCTCGCCCACTGCCTTGGCCCGGCCCACCTTGCCACCATCCTTGGCCACGACGCTTTCACTTCGGTCGCTCACCCCCATTAGGGTGACGCCGCGCGTGTCGTCGACCAACTGGGCATACATGTGCTTGAGCGACCGGAACACGACCAACCGCGGTCGGTCCGCTGTCCCTTGCACCTTCTTGCGCACTCGCAAGTGCCGGCGATAGCGCTGCTCTGCGCGAGTCTTGGGCGCGTGAATACGACGCATGTCTACTTCGCTCCTGTCTTGCCGGCCTTGCGGCGTACCTGTTCGCCCCGATAACGGATGCCCTTGCCCTTGTAGGGCTCGGGGGGCCGGACGGACCGAATCTCGGCCGCCGCCTGTCCCACGGTTTCCTTGTCGGCCCCGGTGACGTGGACGATGGTCGTCCCCTCGACCGAGAGGGTGACGCCCTCGGGTGCCTTGTAGTCGACCGTGTGCGAGTACCCCACGATCAAGGTGATGCCAAACGGCTTCGACTCCGCCCGATACCCGACACCCTGGATCTCCAGCGTCTTGGTGAACCCGGTGTGTACACCCTCAACCATGTTGGCCACCAGAGATCGGGTGAGACCATGCAGGGCCTTGTGGCGTGGCGTGTCGGAGGGTCGCGCCACGACGAGCTGGTCATCGGAAATGGTGACGATCATTTCCGGCACCAGATCCCGTTGCAGCTCGCCCTTGGGCCCCTTGACCGTGATATGCGAACCCTCGAGGTCGATCGAGACCCCCTGGGGGATTGGCACCGGCTGGTTTCCAATGCGTGACATGATGCCGTCCCCTACCAGATCACGGCGACCAACTCGCCGCCCAGGTGGGCCGTGCGGGCGTCGCTATCCGACATGAGCCCCTTCGGCGTGGAGAGAATCGCCATGCCCAGACCACTCTTGACTCGGGGGATTTCCCGATACTTCACGTACCGCCTGAGACCCGGCGCCGACACGCGGTGCAGCTCCCGGATGACCGGCAGTTCGTTGTGGTACTTCAAGTACAGCCGGAGGACGCCGCTCTGACCATCCCTCAGCACCTTGAAGTCGGCGATATAGTGGTTGTCGCGCAGCAGTCGGGCCAGCTCGGCCTTGAACTTCGATGCCGGGATGTCGACCCGCCGGTGGCCCGCCGAGCAGGCGTTCCGGATCCGTGTCAACATATCGGCGATGGGATCGGTCATGCTCATATGCTTGGTGTCCTCACTTACCAACTCGCCTTACGCACGCCGGGGATGTACCCCTGGAGTGCCAGTTCCCGAAAGCAGATTCGGCACAGTCCGAATTTCCGCAAGAACGCTCTTGACCGGCCGCACCGCCAACACCGGTTGACGGCCCGAACCTTGAACTTGGGTTTGCGCTTGGCCCGCTGGAGCCAACTTGCCTTAGCCATCCTTACTCCTTCGATGCTAGGTGAGGCGTGAGTCGTGAGAGGGCCTTCCCTCTCCTCACCCTTCCCTCTTGCAGCTCTTGGTGTTCCGTTCCGGCGGCCGCTAGCCAGCCAGTTGCAGAGGCGTCTCGCCCCGGAACGGCCATCCGAATCCTCGCAGCAGCGCCATGGCGACGTCGTCGCGCGTGGCGGTGGTGACGATGGTGATGTCCATCCCGTGGATCTTCTCGACCTTGTCGAAATCGATTTCGGGAAAGATCATCTGCTCTTGCACCCCGATCGAGTAGTTCCCCCGGCCGTCGAAGCTCTTGTTCGACAGGCCGCGGAAGTCCCTGATCCTGGGCGCCACCACGGTGATGAAGCGGTCGAGGAACTCATACATTCGGGCGCCCCGGAGCGTGACCCGGACACCGATAGGCATGCCGGCGCGCAGGCTGAAGTTCGAGATGGCCCGCTTGGCACGGGTGATCACGGCCTTCTGCCCGGTGACGGCGCCCATCTCCTCGGCCACCGATTCGAGGAGCCGCATGTTCTTGGCCCCTTCGCCCATGCCGACATTGAGCACGATCTTGCTCAGCCGGGGTACCTGCATGGGATTGGTGAACCCGAACTCGGCCGCCAACTTGGCCTTCACCACCTGCTCGTAGTGTTCCTGCAACCGCGGCTTCCCCTCAGCGGCCTTGGGCGCTGGATCGGTGGCAGCCGCGCCGCCCTTGGCGGAGGATTTTGTCTTGGCCATCCTATCGGTTCCTCGGGATGGATTGTCCCGACTTCACGGCGATGCGCTCCACCGTGCCGTCCTTGTCCCGCTGCTTGCGGATCCGCGTGGGCTCGCCACTCTTCGGATCGATCAACATGGCGTTGGAGTGATGAATGGGCATCGGCTTCTCGATGATGCCGCCTTCCGACACGCTCCCGTCCGCCGACTGCTTGGGCTTCTGGTGCTTCTTCCGGATGTTGACGCCCTCCACCATGATGCGCCCGGTCTCGGGGTAGGAACGGATCACCTGTCCCCGCTTACCCTTGTCGTTCCCGGAAATGACTTCCACGGTGTCGCCCTTGGTGATGTGCATCTTTACCCGGGTCACCCGCTTCTGTCTGGCGCGCTTGGCCTTGCGATACACCAGCGGCTTCATCTACAGCACCTCCGGCGCGAGCGAGACGATCTTCATGTACCGCTTCTCGCGCAGCTCCCGGGCGACGGGACCGAAGATCCGCGTCCCCAGCGGCTCGCCCTGATCGTTGATGAGGACCGCCGCGTTATCGTCGAACCTGATGTACGAACCGTCCTTGCGCCGCGTCTCCTTGGCGGTCCGCACGATGACGGCCCTGACCACTTCACCGCGCTTGACCTGCCCCGTGGGGATCGCGTCCTTGATGGTGACCACGACCTTGTCTCCCACGCCGGCGTAGCGTCGCTTGCTTCCGCCCAGTACCCGGATCACCAGCGCACGCCGGGCGCCGGAGTTGTCCGCAATCTTGAGCATGCTCTCTTGCTGTACCATGACCGCCTCCGCTACTTGGCCCGTTTGACGATGTCGATCACCCGCCACCGGACCGTCTTGGAGATCGGCCGGGTTTCCATCACCCGTACCGTATCGCCGATGCGGGCGCCCTTCTCATCACGGGCTTTCACCGTGGAGGTCCGGGACACGATCTTGCTATAGACCGGATGGGGCATGCGACGCGACAGGGATACCGTAACGGTCTTCTCCATCTTGTCGCTCGTCACCACGCCGGTGCGCGTCTTGCGCTGACGGCGGGAAGTTTGTGTCTCGCTCATCGTTGTCGTCCTCTACGCCTGTCCGGCCTGCTCACGCTGCCGCAGGATCGTCTTGATCCGAGCTACATCGCGCCGCAATGACCGGAATGCACTAGTGTCTTCGATCGCTTCCGTGGCCGAACGGAATCGCAGCCGGAACCGCTCCTCCGTCAGCTCGCCGAGCTTGGTTTCCAGCTCGGCCTCGGACAGTTCCTGCAACTCTGTGGCCTTCATCGGTTACATGTTCTCCCGGTTGACGATGCGGGTCCGTACCGGAAGCTTGGCCGCCGCCAGCTGCATGGCCCGCCGTGCCACAGCCTCGTCCACCCCCTCGACCTCGAACATCACCCGGCCCGGCTTGACCACCGCTACCCAAGACTCCGGATTGCCCTTTCCCTTACCCATCCGGGTCTCGGCCGGCTTCTTGGTGATCGGCTTGTCCGGAAAGATGCGGATCCACACCTTGCCGCCACGCTTCATGTGTCGGGTCATGGCCACACGGGCCGCCTCGATCTGCCGGTTGGTGATCCAGCCCGGACTCAAGCTCATGAGGCCGAACTCACCGAAGGCCACCGTGTTCCCCCGGCGGGCGATCCCCTTGGTCCGCCCCTTGAACGTCTTCCGATACTTCACTCGTTTCGGCGCCAGCATAGCGTTACGCTCCCGTACTGTAGGTCTTGCCCGCCAGCTCCTCGACAACCTCGCCGCGGAAGACCCATACCTTGATGCCGACCGCCCCGTACGTCGTCTTGGCCGTGGCGGTGGCGTAATCGATCTCGGCCCGCAATGTGTGCAGCGGGACCCGCCCTTCGTGGTACTCCTCGCTCCGGGCAATCTCGGCCCCACCGAGGCGGCCGCCGGCCCGCACCTTGATGCCCGGGGCCCCCATGCGGATCGCGTTCTGGATGGCCCGCTTCATGGCCCGCCGGAACGAAATACGCTGGGTGATCTGGTGGGCGATGTTGTCGGCCACGAGTT
>SMVY01000145.1 GCA_004357415.1 Gemmatimonadota bacterium | reverse complement strand
TTCCACGTTGTAGCCTATATTGCAGCGTAGCCTTGCCGTCCCACCGATCCTTCTGATTGGAACCGTCCCCCATGGTCTACGACACAATCACCAGCCTGAACGCCGCCGAAGTACTGGTGCGCGCCAAACTGTTCTTCTCCGAACGAGTTACCAGTCAGGCCGCCTTCCTCGAGGTCGAGGGGCCCAGCTACGTCGTCCTCCGGGGGCAGGGGGGCGAAGAGGTGGTGGTGAGCACCTTCCCCGCGGACGGGGGTACCCGGGTTCGCGGGTCCACGTTCCTGTTCGACCAGGCGCTCGACCGGTTTCTGTCGACCCTGCCGACTCTCGAGGAGTCCGCCGCATGAGTTCGACGATTCCCCTACGGGTACTGGTTCTCGAATCCTGGGACGACGTCTCGCTCGAGGTGGGGCCCGACACCACCGTTGGCGACCTCAAGCGCCAGGCCCTAGCCGCCACCCACGCGGCTCGGGACGCTGACGCCTACGAGGTGAAGTTCCGCGGCGCCCTAATCGGCGACGAGTCACAGACCCTGGCCGCCGTCGGCGTGGTGCCCAACGTCCAACTCATCATCCTCTCCAAACGCCGCCAACCCGTCAGCTAGCGAGTGCCACGCCGATGCCCAGCGCTCCCCGAACCCGCGTCCTCCTGGTGGTTGCGGTGGGCGTGCTGTTGCTGGATGCGGTATTGCTCGTATCGGCCGGCGTGTGGACCGACCGGATGGGCTTGGTGGTCGGCGGCGCGGTGTCCGCCGTTGTCGCCGCCGGGCTGTTCCTTTCCTGGCGCCGCTACCTCAAACGTCTGGCGGATATCGATGCCGCCCGGCACGACCTGAAGAACGAAGTGAAGGAGCTGGGCACCCTCACCCGGGACCGCCGATGACCGCGGCGGTGTTCACCCACGCCGCGTGTGCCACCCATGACCCGGGCCCGGGCCATCCGGAGCGTCCGGCCCGTCTCACGGTGTTGCTCCAGGCGCTCGATCAGGCGGGCGTTCCCGTTCACGACGCCGAACCGGCCAACACTACGGCCATCACCCCGGTTCACCCAGCCGACTACCTGGCAACGCTCGAGGCCCTCAGCCGTGATGGCGGCGGAGCCCTGACCCCCGACACCGCCATGAGCGCGTCGACTTGGCCCGCCATCCTCGGCGCCGTCGGCGCCGTGTCGGCGGCGGTGGACCACGCCCTCGGCGGAGGCAATGCCTTCGCCGCGGTGCGCCCGCCCGGGCACCACGCCCTCGAGCGGGAAGCCATGGGGTTCTGCTTCGTCAACAACGTGGTGGTGGCGGCCCGCCGGGCCCAGGCGAGCGGCGGCGCCCAGGTGCTGATCGTCGATTGGGACGTACACCACGGCAACGGCACCCAGGCCTTGGTGGAACGCGATCCGACCATTCGGTTTGTGTCGCTGCACCAGTGGCCGTGGTATCCTGGTACCGGCGCGGAATCGGAACGCGGGGTCGGCAACGTGTTCAACGTCCCCCGCCCGCCGGGCCTTCCGGCCCAGCGTTATGTGGACGACCTGTGGCAGGCCATCACCCGGGCCACCGACGGCTGGAAACCCGACATGGTCCTCGTCAGCGCCGGATTCGACGCCATGGCCGGCGACCCCCTCGGAGGCTTCACGCTGGAAGCCCCCGACTACGCTGACCTGACCGCTAGAATCCGCAGCGCCCTCCCAGGAGTGCCCATAGTGGGCGTCCTGGAGGGAGGCTACATTCCAGACCGAATCGCCGAAGGCGCCCTGGCCCACATCCACGCCTTGGCCTAGCCTCACCTACGCCCTACACCCTACGTCCTACGTCCTACGCCCCTACTCCCATGCGCCTAGAATCCCAAATCCTAACCCTCACCACCAAACACCCCTTCGTCATCGCCCGCGGCGGCTCGAGCGAGTATCGCACCGTATGGGTCCGGCTGATCGACGACGACGGTGTGGAGGGCTGGGGCGAGGCGGCGCCGAGCAAGTTCTATGGCGAGACGGCCGACACGGTGATGGCGGCGCTCGAAACGTACCGGACAGCTCTTCCGGACGACCCATTCGATCTCGAAGGAGCTGAGCGGACCTGGCTCCAGCTGATGGGCCGAAACGGTTCGGCGCGCGCCGCGTTGTCCTCGGCGCTGCACGACCTCGCGGCCAAGCGTCTCGGTGTCCCGCTGTACCAGATGTGGGGACTCAACCCGGCCGAAGCGCCCCTGTCGACCTACACCATCGGCATGGATACCGCCGAGCGCATCCGGCAGAAGGTGGCCGAGGCGGAACAGTATCCGGTGCTGAAGGTCAAACTGGGCGGTGACCGGGACCGCGAGATTCTCGAGACCATCCGTGGTGTCACCGACAAGGAGATCCGGGTCGACGCCAATTGCGCCTGGACCGTCAAGCAGGCCGTGGCCATGCTCCCCGTTCTCGAGGAGTTCGGCATCACCGTGCTGGAGCAGCCGTTGGCGCCGGACGACATCGACGGCTTCGCCCAACTCACCAGCGTCTCCACCATTCCCATCATCGCCGACGAGAGTTGCGTCACCTCCCACGACATCCCCCGGCTGGTCGGCGCGGTGGACGGCATCAACATCAAGTTGGCCAAGTGCGGCGGCTTGCGTGAGGCGCTGCGCATGATCGCCATCGCCCGGGCGCACCACATGATGGTGATGGTCGGCTGCATGGTGGAATCGTCCCTCGCCATTACCGCCGCGGCCCACTTCACGCCGCTGGTCGATATCGTCGACCTCGACGGCGCCGCGCTCCTGGCCACCGATCCGTTCCGCGGCGCCACCATCGACAACGGTCAGGTCGAGTTGCCGTCCGGTCCGGGGCTCGGCGTCAGCCGGGCATGACGGCGCGGTTCGCCGACGTCGTTCTTCCCCTCCCGCTGGGCCAGTCCTACACCTATCGGATCCCAACTTCCCTGGGCGACCGAGTCGTCGCCGGGTCCCGAGTCGTCGTCCCGCTGCGACGGCGCGAGCTCGTCGGCCTGGTGGTCGGCACCACCGACGAAGCTCCCCCGGCGACGGTAAACCCCAAGGACATCCTCGGCGCACCAGACGCGGAACCGGTGCTGTCCGGTCCGCTGTTGGAAACCGCCAAGTGGATGGCCGGCTACTACGGCGCGCCCATCGGTCTTGCGGTCAAGGCGATGCTTCCCGGCGGCATGTGGGGATCATCCAAGGTGGTGGTCAAGCTCGCGGGCCGCACGGGAGCCGCCGGGGGGCTCGCCGGGCAAGTGGTGGATTTTCTGCGACGCAAGGGCGGGGAAGCCGGCGTCACCGCATTGGCCCGGCACTTCCGCCAGCCCGTCTGGGGCGCGGTCGACCGGCTGGTGCGGATCGGGGCGGTGGTAACGGTGGTGGTCCCGCCGGCCACCGCCCAACCGGGGACGACCGAACGGATTCTGACGCTGGCGGGCGAGCGGCTGACGTTGCTGGAGCGGCAACAGGTGTTCCGCCGCAGTCCCAAGCAGAGGCAGCTATATGAAACGCTGGAACAACTCGGCGGCCAGGCGCCCGTGGCCCATGTGCGAGACCAATTGACCATCAGCGAGTCCGTGGTGAAGGGGCTCGTGAGCCGTGGCCTTGCTGGCATCGACACCACCGCGGCGCCACGGGATCCGTTTGCGGCCGACCCGGGGTCACCGCCACCCACCAAGCTCACGGACCATCAAGTAGCTGCGCTCGAGGCCTTCGATCAGGTGCCCGTGGGGGAAGGCGCCCTCCTGGTGGGCGTGACCGGGAGCGGCAAGACGCTGGTCTACCTGGAGGCCATTCGCCGCCAACTGAATACCGGCCGGGGCGCCATAATCCTGGTGCCCGAGATCGGGCTCACCCCCCAGACCGTGAGCCGTGTCCGTGGAGTGTTCGGCGATCAGGTGGCGGTGCTGCACAGCGGACTGTCCGACGGCGAGCGGGCCGATGCCTGGCACAGCCTCAGGAGTGGGCAGCGGCGGGTGGCCGTGGGAGCCCGTTCAGCGGTGTTCGCGCCGGTGGTCGATTTAGGGACCATCGTAATCGACGAAGAGCACGAGGCCAGTTACAAGAACGGCGAGACGCCGCGCTACCATGCCCGCGAGGTCGCCGCGGTTCGGGCCAAACTCGAGGGAGCGCGCCTGCTGCTCGGCAGCGCCACGCCTTCGATCGAGAGCGCCGCCGCGGTGGGGGCGCGGCTCCGCCGGATCAGCCTGCCCGAGCGGGTGGGTGGTCAACCGCTGCCGCCGGTCGAGTTGGTAGATATGCGCACGGCGGGTCGCGCCAAGGACGCCGGGGCGTTTCCCTGGTCCGCCACCCTGGATGATGCCCTAACCCGGGTGCTCGCCCGCGGGGAGCAAGCGCTCCTGTTGCTCAACCGCCGGGGGTTCGCCGCCTTCCTCCAGTGTCCCGGATGCGGTCACGTGGTTACCTGTGAGCGGTGCAGCATTTCGCTCACGGTCCATCGGACGCCTCCGCGGTTGCGGTGTCACTATTGCGACCACAACGAAGCGGTCCCCGGCACGTGCCGTGAGTGCGGCAGCGGCCTGCAACGTATGCGCGGCATCGGGACCCAGCAGTTGGAGCACTTTCTCACCGATCGGTTTCCCGATGCGCGGCTCGCCCGCATGGACCTCGACACCACCACCACCAAGTGGTCCCACCACCGGATCCTGGAGCAGGTCCAGCGTCAGGAGGTCGACGTCCTCCTGGGTACCCAGATGATCGCCAAGGGTCTCGACTTTCCCAACGTGACCCTGGTCGGCGTGGTCGATGCCGATACCGCGCTGTATCTCCCCGATTTCCGCGCCGCCGAGCGGACCTTCCAGTTGGTGGCGCAGGTGGCCGGCCGTGCCGGCCGTGGTCCCCGGGGTGGGCGGGTGGTGGTCCAGACGTACAATCCCGAACACTACGCGCTGACCCACGCCGCAGCACACGACTCCGACGGTTTCCTTGCCGCGGAACTGGAGATCCGGCGGTCACCGCTCTACCCGCCCCACGTGTCGCTGGTAAATTTCCTGGTGTCGGGTGTGGTGGAGCAGGACGTGGCCCGAGAGGCAGACCGGCTGGCCAACTGGTGCCATGCGCTGGTGGAGGCTCGCGAGCTTCCCCTCACGGTATTGGGCCCGGCGCCGGCCGCGCTGGCCAAGGTCAAGGATCGCTGGCGCTGGCACGTTCTGCTGAAGGGGGCGGGCCCGGAGATCGGCCGCGTTGTCCGGTTCGCCGCACAACGGCTCCCCAGTGGTAAGCGGGTGAGGGTGATTATTGATAGGGATCCGGTGTCGCTTCTGTAAGAGGGCGGTAAGGCGGTAAGGCGGACAGGGGGTCCCTGGGGTCGCCCCCGCTGCCCCCGCTGTCATCTGCCCCGCCGCCGCGCTGCCCCCGCCCCACTTGAGTCCCCTCCGGGTCCCTCATAGTTTGCGGCATGCCTGGGACAGATACCGTGTACTCCGCCCCCGATTTCGGCGCGCCGCCGTTGGTGGACGCGCCGCTGGCCACGTTTGTGCCGCTGGTGAAGGATGGGGTGTTGCCGGAAGGGTTTTTTTCGACGTCCAATCTGCCCACATACGTCCACCTCCAGGCGGGCTGGGTCATGCCCAGCCGGCCACGGATGGACTGCGCCATTCTTCGCAGGGGAGACGCGCTCGAAACGATCGAACCGCGGAAGCTGGTGGCGGGAGATCTGGTGGCCATCGGGCTGGCCGAGGACGGCACGGAGGGGATCTTCGTGCACGGCGAGGGATTCCTGGCGCCGCACAGCCCCAACGAGTTTCGCTTCATGTCGACCGCCGTCAGCCGTGAGCGGCCGGTCAACTACGAGGTGCTGGCCAGCCGGTTGGTGGAAGAGCGCGACCGTGGCGGCTATCTCCTGTGGGTACCCGGGCCGGCCCTGGTCCACTCCCGGGCACGCGCCGATTTCGAGTGGTTCATCCGCAACGGGTTCGTCCAGGCGGTGCTGGCCGGGAACGCCGTGGCGGTGCACGACCTCGAGGCGGCCATGTTCGGCACGGCGTTGGGCATGACGGAAACCGGCGACCATGAGGAC
>SMVY01000144.1 GCA_004357415.1 Gemmatimonadota bacterium | reverse complement strand
GGGCGCCGGGCATCACTGAGTTTGAGCCCGAATTCGACTCGTTGCCAATCGTGCGTGACACGGTGGACGAAGTGGTGGTTGGGGAGTGGCGGTAGAACGAGTTGGTGGGACGTGGGACGTGGGACGTGGGACGTAGGGCATAGGGCGTGGGACTTAGGACATAGGGCAGCAGGAAACCGGAACTCCTACGCCCCACGTCCTACGTCCTACGTCCTTTCGAGCGTCATGTCATCCATCGCCTCGACAATATCCTCGAGACACATCTCCATCCGATCCTGGTGGGTCCGAAAGCTCAACACGCAGATCCGAATCACGAACCGCTCGTCCAGCATGGTTCCGGTGAGGTACACTCGGCGGCGGCGGTTGACGGCGTCGAGTAGTGCGCGGGTTGCGCTGTTGGCCTCGTCGACGGACCAGCCCGGGCGCATGACCCGGAAGGCCGTGACCGTAAGCTGGGGGCGAGCCAGGATCTCCAGGCCGTCGACCCGCTCGAGTTGGTCGGTAATCCAGTGAGACAGATCCAGTTTTTCGTCCAGGGCCCGGGCGAACACGTCGATCCCGTGCATTTTGATCGGGAGCCACACGCGAAGTCCGCGGAACGGTCGGGACAATTCGGGGGATATCTCGCAGAAATCGACCAGGTCGTCGTCGTGGTGCTGGATGGCGGGCATGTAGTCGGCGGACACGCCGTGCGCCCGGGCCAGCAATTCCCGATCCCGTACCAGGAGAGACCCGGTGCCGTAGGGGACGAACAGTCCCTTGTGCGGATCGAGTGACAGCGAGTCGGCGCGTTCCAAGCCGGCCAGTCTTTGGCGTCCGCGATCGGTCAGCACGAAGAACCCACCGTAAGCCGCGTCGGCATGAAACCACATGTTCTCCCGCCCGGCGATGTCCGCCAGCGCAGTGAGATCGTCAACCGCTCCGGTGTTGGTGGTTCCCGCCGATCCCACGACCAGGAACGGTTGATACCCCTCCCGCCGGTCGACCGCGATCCGATCGGCCAGAGCATCCAGCCGCATGCGGAAGTCCTCGTCCACCGGGACGCTGCGAATGTTGCCCGTGGGGAACCCGGCCAGGAGCGCCGCCTTGAGGACCGAGTGGTGGACCTGGTTGGACGTGTAGATGGTGCCGCGGAGGAAATCGTCGGCCAAGTGCGTGCGCCGTGCGGTCACCACGGCTGAGAGATTGGCCAACGACCCGCCCGACGTGAGGAAGCCGCCGGCGGATGCCGGATATCCGACCATGTCGCAGAACCAGCGGATGACGTTGGCTTCCAGTTGCGCCAGGCCGGGGGCGGCAGCCCACACGCCGACGTAGCGGTTGATGGCATCGGCAATGAGGTCGGCGACGGCGGCGTGAAACAGCCCGCCGCCGGGGATGTAGGCCAGATAGCCGGGACCGCTGGCCGTGAAGCTGGTGCGGGTGATGCGAAAGATGTCGTCGAACAGCGTTTCGAACGGCTGCCCCTGTTGGGGGATGGGTTCCCGGAGCGACCGGGCGAGGGCCTCGCCTCCGCTGGTATCGGCCGCGGGTTGGTCGGGCAGCGATTCGATGTGAGGGATAATCCGCGCCATGGCCTGTTCGACCATGGCGCGCATGGTGTGGGCGGACAGCTCGAGCGGGTGCTCCGGGTTCCCCAGCGGCGATGGTCGGTCGGTCATCCCTGTAGCATAGCACGCTGGGGAAGGGTTGGAATCGAATCCGCGGCTGAAGCCGCGACTCGGCCCTGTCGCTAAAGCGACTACACCGCCCGCCATCGCCCAAGCACCAACCGTCTGATCGCCTACCGCCTACCGCCCTACCGCCTTACCGCCTGAGTACAACGCACACCACGGCAGGCCGGTCTAGAACGTGGCGTCGACCATCAGGTACAGCCACGTCATGTCTCGATCCAGACGGCCCAGTTCGGCCAGGGCGTCTCCCTGGATGACGTACGAGGCTCCCCCGCTGAACGCCAGGTGCTCGTTGTAGCGCCAGCTGCCGACGAGATCGATTTCTTCGCCGAACCGTTTGGTCGACAGGGTACCCTGTTTGGTGGCGCGGAACGAGTGGAGGTTCAGTCTGATGAGGGTCGACTCCGACGTCTTATAGGTGCCCTTGACGGCCAAGTCCTGCAATCCGCGGCCGCCGGTTTCGAGGGGAATGACCAGGAACAGGTCGGCGTAGCCATAGAACTTGTGATTGGTGGCGAACAGGGTGTTGAACACTTTGCTGGTGTTGTCGGTCAGGTCGTCGTCACCCGACAGGTAGTCGTACCACAGGGTCACGGAGCCCTTGCCAAGGTTCATGCCGATGCGAGCGCCCACCATGAAGGCCTGCACATCCAAGCCGGCGGTGTTACCGGTTTGGTAGTAGCTCTCCAGCCTATAGCTGAACCGATCGATCTTGCCGACTTGGCGGAACCCGAACGTGCCCAGGTCGATGGACAGCGCACCGTTGCGGGTGTTGTAGATGGCGTACAGGCCCAGCGCCCCGCCGAGGACGTTGTTGATCTTGCCGTAGCCGGCGAACACGCCGGCATCGGCCGACTGGGTTGGGGCCGTGGCGTCGGCCGTTTGGAACGCCAGGAACGTGGCGCCGGTCCCATCCTTCATGCGCTGCAGCCGGAGACCGTCGAACGACCGGGCCTGCTGGGTCCAGTCCACGGCCCCGATCAGGCGTTGGCCGCCGAGGTTGACCTCCTGCCTACCTGCCCGGCCAAGCCACACGTCGTCCTCTGACGAGAGATCGACGAACCCCTGATGAAGATCGAAGTTGTCGGCGTTGAAATCCCCGAGGGTACTGGTCTCCGAACCCCAGATGCGGACGTCCTGGAGTTGGGCAAAGATTCGTACGTTGCCCTTGAGTTTGGCGTCGGCGTGGATACGGGCTCGCATCGTGGTGAACCCGTCACCGTCGTTGAAGAATTCCCGGCCGGTGCTGCCGGCGCCACTCAACGAGGGGTTACGGTATTGGGATCGGGGGCGGATCTGACCGCCGACCGTGACCTGCTGGGCGGTGGCCAGGGCCGGGGCGAGGGCGAGGATCAAGACCGGCATCACATGGAGAATACGTTTCATGGTTCGCTCGTCGATAGGATTCCGCCACCAGCCGCGGCATGGTGGTTCATGAACACCCTGATCTTGAAGGTGCGCCTGGGAAGGGTCCATGAATGGATCAGGAAAGGCTCTTCATACTTGGGAGATTCCTTCCTTAGATGGGATCCAAATGGTATTATTGAGCGATAACATAATGCCGATCAGAGGGGGGATTTCCATGAATGTTAGAGCCTGGTGCCGGCCCGGCGGCTTGGTGGCTGCCGCAGCGCTGGTGGTTCTCGCAGGATGTAGTGATTCGTCCGGTCCAGCGGGCGGTGATGTCCTGACCGATGCCGAGCTCGCCGAAATTGAAGTGACCTTCGGAGACGACGCCGATCTGTCGATGGGGGCGCTGTTCCATGGCGGGATGGTCAACGCGTTCCACCCGGTGACGCCGATGTTCATGGGGCCTCACCGGAATCCGCTGACCTGCCTGGTCATCGGACCGCTGCCGGTGGAGGATACCGACCAGGATGGCGTGCCGGATTTCCTGACGCTGCAGTTCGTCCCCGATCCCTGTGTCGTCAATCTGGGCCGGACGGCCATCGAGTTCTCCGGGAGCGTCACCGTCAGTGACCCGGTGCCGGACCAGGCCGGGTACGATATCGATGAAGTGATCTACCGCTTCGGTGTGGCCCACACGCTTCCCAACGGCCGGGCCAAGGCGATGGTCAGAAACGGCACCCGGGGTGTGTGGCATGATACCGGCCACGATCAACTGCAGGCGCAGGAGATGATCACCACCAGGCACACGACGCCGGGGCGTGCGTTCAAGGAGGCTGTCGCCGACTGGCAGCTGACATTCGACGGCAACGCCGCCATCGTGCTTGACCAGCCACTGCCGAGCGGTACCCTCGCCATCGAAGGCAGCTGGACGTTCCGCAACCACAATCACGAGCGGGCCTTCGACGTCATGACCATGACCCCGCTGGCCTACGACGCAACGTGTACCGACGCCCGGCCGCTCCTCCGTTTCACCGAGGGCGAAATCCACAAGACTCTGGTCAGGAACGGCACACCGGTCGTCGTCATCAAAGTGACCTGGACCGGCTGCGGCCAGGAGCCGACCCGCGAAGTCACCCGGCTCACAGACACGACCTGACCGGCCGGCGGAGCCTGGTTAGCCCGGCGCGCGGCAGATACTATCTGCCGCCCGCTGGGCTCACTGCGGACAGGCGGACAGGCGGTCAGGCGGTATAGGGCTTCCGGCAAATCTCTTGGGCTGCCCCCGCTGCCCCCGCTGCCCCCGCTGCCCTCGCTGCCACCGCCCACGCCCTGGAGTCCCATGAATAATTCTCCGCACGATGCCCTGCTATCCTGGTTTCTCGGCCCGCAGGCCGAGAACGCCGACCTGTTCGAGCGATTGATCACCGAGGCGCTCCGGGACCATGTGTTCTGGCGGCGCAATTACCACCCGGAAGACGGCATCACCATCCGCGAGCTCGACAAGCGGAGCGCCGGGTACGAGGAAGCGGTAGCCACCCTGACTCAGGAGTTGATGGGTCTGCTGGCCGAATTGAAGCGGGACGTTCCATTCTTCAGCGGCCGGTACTTGGGGCACATGGCGTATCAGCAGACGATCGCCTCGCAGGTCGGGTATTTCGCCGCCATGCTCTACAATCCCAACAACGTGTCGCCCGAAGCTGCCCCGGTGACGACTCGTTTGGAACAGGAGGTGGCGCAGCAGATGGCCGAAATGGTCGGGTACCGCCGCGACGAGGCGTGGGGCCACCTGACCTCGGGCGGGACCGTGGCCAACTTCGAAGCTCTGTGGATCGCTCGGAACGTGTTGTACCTCCCCGTCGCCGTGGTGGGAGCGGCCCAGTCGCTGGGGCTCGATCTCGAAGTGCGGCTCCCGGACGGCTCCAAAACCGACATTGGGCAACTCGACCTGAGCCAGCTGCTGAACATCGCCAACCGCGATGTGCTGGATCTGTGGGAGCGGTCGTGGCAGGTGGCTCCGCGGGAGGACATGGCCCGTGCCCTGGCACAGCACTCATTGGCGACCGCAGGTTACCAGGACTACGGCCGGCGTCTGGCGGCCGAGTACGGCGACGCGCTGCCGGATAGCGTAGTCCTGGTCGCGGCCACGGCGCACTACTCCTGGAAAAAGATCGTCCGGGCGTTGGGCATTGGATCGAACCAACTGATATACGTACCGGTGGATGGCAACTACCGGATGGACCCGGAAGCCTTGTGGGATCGGTTGAAGGCTCTTCATGCACGACGGACACCGGTACTGGCCTGCATCAGTGTGTGCGGCACCACCGAGGAAAGCGCCGTGGATCGTCTCGATCGGGTGCTCGAGGTGCGAGCCCGCGCCGGGCAGGAGCTGGGCATGACGTTCCACCTGCATTCGGACGCGTGTTATGGCGGGTACGCCGCTTCGGTCATCCGCGGGCCGGATGGAGTCCGGCGGACTGGCCAGGAGATTCGGGACGCACTGGGTGAGGATTGGCCCAGTGACGAATGGGTGCGGTCGATGGTGGCGCTGGCGGATGCTGACTCGATTAGCATCGATCCGCACAAGTTGGGGTATATCCCGTATCCGGCCGGCGCCATTCTGCTCAAGGACCGCCGGGCTCGCGAGTTGGTCGCCGTCGATCCGCCCTATTTGGCGCCCGCCGGACAGGCCGAGGGCACGGAGCAGGACTACCTCGGTCGGTTCATCTTCGAGGGCTCCAAGCCCGGCGCCGCGGCTGCGGCAGTCTGGCTCAGTCACAAGGTCCTGCCGCTGGACGAGTCGGGGTACGGGTACCTGATCTGTCGCACGGTGGTCGGAGCTCGACGGCTGTACCGGGCGTTGGCCCGGTACGATTTTGCTCCCTTCAGGATCATCCTGTTGCCGGAGCCCGACATCAACATCGTGTGTTACCTGTTGCACCACCCGCTGCTCGAGAGTCTGGAAGCGGTGAACGCACTGAACGAGGGCGTGTATCAGGTGATGTCGGTCAGCGCCAAGGCCGATCCGGAGTACATCATTACCCGAACCCGGTTTCAGACGCCCATGTACGATCGGGCGGTCGACCCGCTGTTGGAGCAACTGGGGGTTGCCACGCCGGCAGAATGGACCGCGGCCGGAAAGGAAGGCCTGGTGGTGCTGCGATCTACCGTCATGGATCCGTTCCTCGCCGACCCACCGCCGGGCCCCGACCACATCTCGGGCTTCCTGGACGCCCTGGCGGACGCCGGGGCAGTATCACTCGCCAGGCTGATCGGCTCATCGCCGGTGTGAACTCCGGGGCACTCTCAGTCGGATTCATTAGACGTTCATCGGGTCGTGGCGTATACTTAAGGTGTGGTTCGCTTGATGGAGGTATCCAGTCATGAGCCATACACCAGTGACCTACGGACGCCAGGAAGTCGCCGCCATCCTGGCCCAGTTGCGCCAGAAGGTCAATC
>SMVY01000143.1 GCA_004357415.1 Gemmatimonadota bacterium | reverse complement strand
GACGAGTTCGCCGATTACGAAACTTGGGACGCGGGCAACCTCGACCTAAGCGTTGCTAAGGACGACGACATGCTGCAGTACGAGTATGCCCGCACGGCGTTGCAGACGGGGCTCCAGCTGGAGCAGTCGCTGGGAGTGAATCCCTACAAGTTCGGCATGATCGGTTCGACCGACAGCCACACCGGGCTGGCTACCGCGGAGGAAGAGAACTTCTTCGGCAAGCACGCGGGTACCGAGCCCAGTGCTGTGCGCTACAAGCACCCCATGGCACAAATCGGCGACATGCGGATCGAGAGTTGGAGCATGGTCGCCTCGGGTTACGCCGGAGTGTGGGCCACGGAGAACACCCGTAGGGCGCTGTTCGATGCCATGCGGCGCAAAGAGACCTACGCCACCACCGGCCCGCGCATGTTGGTGAGGTTCTTCGGCGGATGGGAGTTTACTACCGCCGATGCCAGTGGTCGCCTGCCGGCCAACGCGGGCTACTCCAAAGGCGTGCCCATGGGTGGTGACCTCCCTCCCGCCCCCTCGTCCGGCGCCGCTCCGACCTTCCTGGTGGCCGCGCTCAAGGACCCGCTGTCGGGCAACCTCGACCGCATCCAGATCGTAAAGGGCTGGGTCGACGGTAGTGGTGATCGCCAGGAGAAGGTGTACGACGTGGTGTGGTCCGGCGACCGGCAACCCGGCTCCGACGGCAAGCTGCCGCCGGTCGGCAACACGGTGGACGTAGCCAACGCCACCTGGACCAACACCATCGGTTCGGCCGAGTTGATCACCGTGTGGACCGATCCGGATTTCGATGCGACAGTACCGGCCGTGTACTACGTCCGGGTGCTGGAGATTCCCACGCCGCGGTGGACGGCCTACGAGGCGGAGCGCTTCGATGTCACCCTGCCGGCCGAGGTCGAGATGACGACTCAAGAGCGGGCCTACACCAGCCCGATCTGGTATACGCCATGACGGGTTCGCGGTACGCGGTGCGCCGTGCGCCGGATGATGGACGGATCAGCCACTTGACGCCACCGGCGGCTCAGGCGATTCTGCGGGAACGTTTGCCAGCCGGCCCCTGGATGGGGGTCGGCCACGTGCCTCGGAAAGGACATCTCATGCACAGAAGCCGTTCGGTTCTTCTCGCTGCCCTCGGACTGTCGCTGGCGGTGACTTCAGCCTCGGCCCAGGCCCGCCGCGCGCCTCGGCCCTCACTCTCGAAGATCGAGCTCACGGGCTATGGCGGCTATCAGTTCAGCCTCAGCAGCCTTTCCACCTTTAGCGGCACCCTCGACATCAAGGACGCGGTCAACTACGGTGGCAGCATCGGCATTCGGCTGAGGCCCACCAAGCTGATCGAACTCACCGTCAATCAGACCAGTACCGATCTGCGCCTCCGGCGGTTCAACGGTGTGACGGAGCTCACACCCATCAGGGTGACAAACTTCTACCTCGGCGGCTACAACGAGGTGCACAACAACAACATCCGGCCGTTTTTCGGATTCGGCCTGGGCGCCACCTGGTTCAACGCTCAGGAAACGTTCGGTGATGACTGGCGCTTCTCTTTCATGTTGGGCGGCGGGGTCAAGGTCATGTTCGGCGAGAAACAGCGCGTTGGCCTCCGCTTGCAAGGCAACCTGCTGATGACGTTCCTGTCGACCAGTTGGGGCGCCTCTTGCGGCGGCGGCGGCTGCGGCTTGGGCCTGTTCGGGACCGGCGTCGCCGACCTCAATTTCACGGCAGGCTTGACCGTCGGGTTGGGAGATTTTTGGAATTGAAGTAGGCGGGACGAAAGCGAGGGCAGACGACAGCGGGGGCAGCGGGGGCGGCGGGAGCAGCGGGGGCAGTTGACTGAGCCCATCGGTTGAAGAAGGCGGCCGGTTCGTATCAGCGAGCCGGCCGCTCGTCCCTTCGCGGCTAAAGGCGAGGCTCGGCCCTGTCGCTGAAGCGACCCCAACTGCCCTCGCCGCCCCCGCTTCCATCCTTGCCCCCTCCGAGGATTCGGGCAGTTTCCCTCTATCCTCTTTTATACTCTCCTGTGAGGCAGGACATGCTGGCTCCCGTGTCTTCCACTATCATCGTCCGAGGGGCCGCCCTCGCAGCGTTATTTGCGCTCGGGGCGGCAGCCACGGTTGTGGCCCAGGAAGACCACAACCCCTGGCCCATCCAGATCGATGACCCACTGGCCACCATCGTCATCTTCCAGCCGCAGCCCGAGTCGTTCGAGAACGACATCCTGACCTCACGGGCCGCGTTGTCTGTGACGGAGACCGGGCAGACCCAGCCGGTGTTCGGCGTCATGTGGACGTCTGCCCGGCTGGAGACCGATCGTGATACCCGGACCGCCTGGATCGTCGACATCGAGGTAACCGCCGTCCGATTCCCCGAGTCGACGCCGGAACAGGAACAGGCCCTGGCGCAGATCATCGAAACCGACATTCCCCAGTGGGACTTCGAGATCTCCCTGGATCGACTGTTGACATCGCTCGAAGTGTTGGAAGAGCGACGAGCAGCACGTGACCAACTCAAGACCGATCCTCCGGTCATCTTGGCGGTGGACTACCCGGCCGTCCTCGTCTCGATCGACGGTGATCCGATCATCCAGGACATCGAGAACACCGACATGAAGACCGTGGTGAACACCGCGTTCGCCATCATCTACGATTCGGAGACCGGCCGCTACTACCTCTATGCGGCCGCCGACGCGTGGTACGAAAGCGCCAACGTGCTCGATGGCTGGCAGCCAACGACGACCGCACCCGAGAAGGTGACCAGCCTGATCCCGCCGGACACGGTGACGGTACCGCCCGACTCCACCACGCCGCGCGACGACGAGATGCCTGCCCTTATCGTGGTCACCGAACCAACCGAGCTGCTGGTAACAGAGGGCGCCCTGCAACTCGCCTCGGTGGACGGGACGGACCTTCTCTATGTGTCCAATTCGCAGAGCGACATCCTGATGGACATCGGCTCGCAACAGTATTATGTGGTGCTCTCGGGCCGCTGGTACCGCGCCGCCACGCTCGACGGACCCTGGAGTTACGTGGCTTCCGATTCATTACCTGCCACATTCCAGGACATTCCGCCTGAATCAGAGCAAGGCGCCCTCCGCCCATTCATCGCCGGCACTGACGAGGCGCAGGACGCCGTGATGGACAACTACATCCCCCAAACCGCCGCCATCATTCGTAGTGAAGCCTCCCTCGAGGTGCAGTACGATGGCGCCCCCGAGTTCGCGCCGATCGAGGACACGGGGATGACCTATGCCCTCAACACGGGGACCGCGGTCATCATGGCCGAGGGCCGTTACTATGCGTGTGATGAGGCGGTGTGGTTCGTGGCGGACAGTCCGATGGGGCCCTGGGCGTTGGCTGATTCGATTCCCGATGTGATCCATACCATTCCACCGAGCGTGCCGGTGTACAACGTGAAGTACGTGTACATCTACGACACCACTCCTGAGGTCGTGTATGTCGGGTACTACCCCGGGTACACCGGCAGTTTTGTCCACTATACCACCGTCGTCTATGGGACCGGCTGGCACTATCACCCGTGGCATCATGTCCATTTCCATCCCAGACCGGTCACCTGGGGGTTTCATGCGCGCTGGAACCCGTGGTTCGGCTGGAGCTTCGGGTTCGGGTGGACCAACGGCTGGATGACCTTCGGCGTCGGGTGGGGTGCGGGGTGGGGCTGGCGACCCTGTTGCGCTGCCGGCTGGTGGGGTCCGGCCAGGTTCCGTGCCGGCTTCCGGCATGGCTACTTTCATGGA
Source organism: Gemmatimonadota bacterium (assembly GCA_004357415.1). Classification (GTDB taxonomy): domain Bacteria; phylum Gemmatimonadota; class Gemmatimonadetes; order Gemmatimonadales; family GWC2-71-9; genus N074bin45. The sequence goes on along the minus strand of SMVY01000143.1, from coordinate 5,019 downwards.
CGGCGGGCAGGGTTTCGTGCCGGATACCGTGCCGGGTTCCGGGCGGGGGTCCGGGCCGGCAGCCGGCCGCGTACCAGGCAGAACCTCTACCGCACCCAAGCCAACCGCGTACGGACGGCTGAGACGCGCCCCGCCGGGGACCGTCTGCCCTCAACCGCCGCCGGCAGGCCGAACAATCTCTACGCCGATCGCAATGGCAACGTCCAACGGCGCAACAACAACGGCTCATGGGATAGCCGGGGCCAGGGAGGCTGGCAACCCAACAACGCTGGCGGTAATCGGGCGGGTGGCTCGCCCGCCAACATGAACCGTGATTTTCAGGCCCGGCAACGAGGCACTAGCCGGACACAAAGCTTCAACCGGAGCGGGGGCGCTGGAGCTGCCCGAGGTGGAGGACTAAGGCGGTAGGGATTGGCTGGTGGGTTGAGAGTTCAGGCAGTTGGTGGCGGTCGCCAAGCCGACAGCTACCGGCCACCCGCCAAGTGCTGATCCCTCGCCGATCCGTTCGCGGCTAAAGCCGCGGCTCGGCCCTGTCGCTGAAGCGACTACAACTGCTCTCGCTGCTCCCGCTGTCAGCCTTGCCCCCTCCCGGGACCCCGTCAGTTTCCCTTATCCTTCCAGACTCTCCCCCGAGGCAGTACATGTTGGCTCCCGTGTTTTCTACTACCATCCTCCGCGGCGCCACCCTGGCCGCGCTCCTTGCTGCCGGTACCGCAACCACAGCTGTGGCCCAGGACGGCGACAACCCGTGGCCCATCCAGATCGACGACCCACGCGCCACCATCATCGTTTACCAGCCCCAGCCCGAGTCGTTCGACAACAACATCGTCACCGCCCGGGCCGCTCTGTCGGTAACGGAAGCCGGCAAGACCGAGCCGGTGTTCGGTGTCATGTGGATCTCCGCCCGGCTGGAAACCGACCGTGATACCCGGACGGCGCGGATTCTGGAAATCGACGTCACCGCGGTTCGGTTTCCCGAATCGACGGCGGAGCAGGAGCAAACCCTGGCCCAAATCATCGAGACCGAAATCCCGCAGTGGGATCTCGAGATCTCTTTGGACCGGCTGTCCGCATCGCTGGCACTTCTGGATGAGCAGCGTGCCACCAGCGACCAGCTCAAGACCGACCCACCGGTGATCCTGGTGGTCACCCACCCCGCGGTGCTGGTCACCATCGACGGCGACCCCATCATCGAAGACATCGACAACACCGATATGAAGACCGTGGTCAACACGGCCTTCGCCATCATCTACGATCCGGGGACCAAGCGTTACTACCTGTATGCCGCCGACAGCGCTTGGTACGCCAGTCACGAGGTGTTGGACGGCTGGGAGACGACCAAGGCGGTGCCCGACAAGGTGAGCGGGCTGATACCGCCCGACACCACGGAAGCGGCAGCCGATTCCACCCGTCCCGCCGACGCCGAGATACCGGCCATCATCGTGGCGACTGTGCCCACGGAGCTCATCGTGACCGAGGGTGCTCCCCAGTTCGCCTCGGTCGACGGGACGGATCTCCTCTATCTGTCGAATTCACAGAGCGACGTCCTCATGGACATCGATTCCCAGCAGTACTACATCGTGTTGTCGGGGAGGTGGTATCGAGCCGGCTCCCTCAACGGGCCCTGGGCGTTCGTGGCGGCCGATTCGCTGCCGGCCACGTTCCAGGACATCCCGCCCGATTCCGAGCAGGGTCCCCTGCGCTGGTACATCGCCGGGACCGACGAGGCCAAGGACGCGGTGATGGATAGCCAGATCCCCCAGACGGCCGCGGTCAAGCGGAGCGAGGCCAAGCTGGACGTGGAGTATGACGGCGATCCCCAGTTCAAGCCCATCGAAGACACGGACATGGAGTACGCCGTCAATACCCAGACCTCCGTTATCCTGGCGGAGGGGAAATACTACGCCGTCGATGACGCCGTGTGGTTCGTGGCCGGCAGTCCGACCGGTCCGTGGGTGTTGGCCGACTCGGTGCCGGACGTGATCTACACCATGCCGCCCAGCGCCCCGGTGTACAACGTCAAGTACGTCTACATCTACCAAACCACGCCCGAAGTGGTGTACGTCGGTTACTACCCGGGCTACACCGGCAGCTACGTGTACTACAGCACGGTGGTGTACGGTACCGGCTGGTATTACCAGCCATGGTACGGGACCGTCTACTACCCCCGGCCCGTCACCTGGGGCTTCAGCGTCCGCTACAATCCATGGTACGGCTGGAGCTACGGATTTGGCTGGACCAACGGCTGGTTCATGTTCGGCATCGGCATGCACTGGGGCTGGCGGCGCTGCTGTTACGGTGCCTGGTGGGGACGGGGAGGGTATCGTGCGGGGTACCGGCACGGTTACTACCACGGCCGCCGGGCAGGGTTCCGTGCCGGGTATCGCGCCGGCTACCGGGCGGGCAACCGGCCGCGCACCCGGCAGAACGTGTACCACAACAATAGGAACCGGGCCCGAACCACGCAGGCGCGACCAGCCACCGCCAACCGCCGGCCCTCGTCAGCCGTCGGCCGGCCCAACAACGTCTACGCCGACCGCAACGGCAACGTCAAGCGGCGCAACAACAACGGTTCGTGGGACAGCCGTGGCAGCGGTGGCTGGCAGCCCAACACCGGTGGCGGCAACCGCGCCGGTTCTCCGTCCAACATGAACCGCGATTACCAGTCGCGGCAACGCGGCACTAGCCGGACCCAGAGCTATAACAGCTACCGCGGTGGTGGAGGACGGGGCGGCGGAGGCCGGAGGCGGTAGCGCTGGCTGGTGGCTAGTGGCTGATGGCTGGTAGCAGTTGGCTTGCGGCCGGTAGCCAGTGGTTCGGGCGGCGCTTACATTCTTGACGCGTCCACCAGCCACCCGCCACCAGCCACCAGCCACCCGCCAATGAACATCCACCTGATCGACGGCACCTACGAACTCTTCCGGCACTACTTCGCCGTGCCCAAGGTGGAGAACGCCCAGGGGCTCGAAGTCGGCGCCCTGCGTGGAGTAGTGCACTCGTTGCTGGGGATGCTCGAGGACGGCGCTACTCACATGGCTGTGGCCACCGACCACGTGGTGGAATCATTCCGCAACGACATGTGGGAAGGGTACAAGGACGGTTCCGGCATCGAACCGGAGCTGTTGGCCCAGTTCCATCCGTTTGAGGACGCCTTGCGGGCCGTCGGGATCGTGGTGTGGCCCATGGTAGAGTACGAGGCCGATGACGCTCTGGCCGCCGGCGCCGCCATGGCGTTGGCCGATACCAGGGTGGAGCGGGTCCTGATCTGTACCCCGGACAAGGACCTGGCCCAGTGCGTGGTGGCGGACCGGGTGGTGCAGTTCGACCGCCGCAAGCGCCTGGTGATCGACCGGACGGGAGTCGTCGAGAAGTTCGGCGTCGAACCGGAGTCGATCCCTGACTACCTGGCCCTGGTGGGCGATTCAGCCGACGGCTTCCCGGGCCTGCCGGGGTGGGGCGCCAAGTCGGCCGGAGTGGTGTTGGGCCGCTATGGCTATCTGGAGGAGATTCCCGCGGCGGTCGAGGATTGGGACGTGACGGTGCGTGGCGCCGCCCGGCTGGCGGCCACCCTGCGCGACCACATGGAAGACGCGCTGCTCTTCCGCCGGCTCGCCACGCTCGACGTCACGGCGCCGGTGAGCGCCGGCGTGGATGAGTTGAAGTGGAGTGGCCCGGCGGAAGGCTGGCGGGAGGTTCTGGAGGGGCTGGGTCTGGAGAGTGTTGTCAGCCGGGTCGAACGGCGGTTGAATATTGAATCATGACTGCCACGAATATTGAATAATGAAATGACCTGCAAAAGCTGCATTTCATTATTCAATATTCACCTAATTCCAGGCAAGTCCCACACTAATCCCCACATACTCCTGCGCCGGCGTGTCACCCGACTCGAGGGAGTAGTTGTAGCGCACGGCAAGTACACCACGCAGGCTCCAATCCAACGGGATAGACACCCCAATTTCGGGAAAGACACTGAACTGGGCCTTGGTCCGTTGAATGCGATACAGCCCCACATCGAGACGGCGTTCGTTGATGGTGACGCCCGCGCCGCCGCCGAGGTGTAGCCGGGTACCCCGGCGCTTGCCCAGATAGTAGTGCGCCGTTGCCTGGATGGGGAACGAATTGAGGTAGGTATAGGGTACACCCGTGACGTCGATACCCGGGAACGACGCCGTTCCGACCTTCACTTCGTCGAACACGTACCATCCGAACAACAGACCGACGGTCAGGTTCTGGCTGAGAACCTTGCGGGCCTCGAGCGTGGCGCCGCGCCAACTGGTGTTGTCGGCGAACTCTTTCGTGGCACCCTGAGGCAGCGACACGGTATACTCGGCGCTCCACCACCAATCTCCCTGCGCTTCGGCCACGGTGGCGAAGAGCAGCGGCGCGGCGATCAAGGCCCAGACAATGCGTTTCATTGAAATGTTCCTATTGCTGGTGATCGTCATGGTGTGGCCGCCAGGAGCCGCAGGTATTCAGACTGTACGAACGCCTGATTGAACGTGCGGTCGATCCGTTCCATCGATACCGGTGCGGATCCCTCGAACGGCCCGTTGATGGCTCCATTCCAGATTACTTGGATGGTGTCCGTGGCGATGGACTGATCGACGTCGATCATGTCGATGAAGACGGTGCCGACCCGGTAGCTGGTGACCACGGTCGTGGGCCAGCCCCATCCCGGACCGCCGAAGCAACAGGGCGGAAACGGGTATCCTGGGTACCCCCACCAGGGATAGAACGAGTAGGCGGTGTAATTCCGGCTGGCCGTTATCGAAATCGAGGTCAGCACGTCAGGCTGGAAGTTCTGGGTGGGTGTCGAATCGATGTACCCCAGGCTCCGCATGTTGCTTCTGACCAGGTTGATCATCTGCTGGTCGAACTGGCGCGAGATGGACACCGTGTCCGCCGGGTTGGCCGTGTCCCGCAGGTGGAATACCGTGTCGAACTGGAAGAACGTTCGGTTGGTCTGGTAGTTGAACGCCGTGTCGTAGATGGTCGCCACCAGGTCCAGTTCGCCGATGT
>SMVY01000142.1 GCA_004357415.1 Gemmatimonadota bacterium | reverse complement strand
GCCCAGCTCCTCCAGAATTCTATCCGCTCCATAAACATGCTCGAGGGCCGCCCGGATCGCCCTCACATCGACCATCACGTTGCGTCCCTGTTCGGGGAGGTAGATAAAGTCGCGCGACAGGCCGTTGATGTTGCGGTCGAAGTTGATACCCACCAACTCCAGCTCGGGTGTCACGGCCGGCGACCCGGAATTGCCGCCGTAGGTGTCTGCCGTTGACACGAAGTTGAGCGGGGTGCCGAGGTCGAGTCCCGGTGGCGGAGTCTGCCACCGCTCCGGTAGCGACCAATCGACGGAACCCTTGTGTGCGTTGTAGCGATCGTACAATCCATAGAACGTGGTGTACGGTGGTGCCAGGGTACCGTTGTACTCATAGCTCTTCACCACACCGTCGGCGATACGGGGTGAGCGTGAGCCGTCGGGCGGGATGCTCTCGCCGTACACGGCAAAGCGGGCCCGCCCCAGGTCGCCTGCCAGGGTGCGCTCCTCCCTGGAGAGGGGGCCCCACCGGGCCCGGAACTCCCGGTACACCGGCAGCAGCACCGCGGCCAAGCGGACAGCCGGATCGTCGGCCGACAGAGATTCGCCGGCTACCGCGTCCGCCACGGAGGCAGAGTCCGCCATGACACTACTACCCATGAGGGCCGCAGCCGAGGCCGCAGGGGTTCCGTCCGGCAACGCTGCGCGGGTCAGCGGGCTATCGGGGCCGTAGGCCCGGCCGATATCGGCCAGGCGGGCGCTTAGGTAACGCCGCTCGAGGCCTGGTGGCAGATCTCCGATAGCCAACAGGCGGCTGCGAAACCGGGCGATACTGTCGCCCGGGGCACCGCGCTCGAGCGCCGCGAGGTAATCGTAAGCCGCCACCGCGCGGAGCAGCGTGGCCGAGCCGTAGCGTCGGTTGCCGAACCCGGCAAAGGCGCCGTGTGGCACAGCCAGGGTGTACTTCTGTTCCTGAATGGCCGCGATCCGGTCCATGACCTCGCCATACCGTTCCCGTAGATCGTCTCCCGCGGCAATCGAGTCGCTCAGGGCGGCTTCGGCGTCGGCCCGCTTGGCCAGGATGAGCGGGTTGTCGAGTGCTTCCAGCCTGCCGGTGGTTGCCTTCAGAGAATTGGACAATCCGAACGCCCAGTTACGCAGGTCGAGCGCCTCGCCGGTGACGGGGTCTTCGGCGTAGAACTCCCAGATGGCGTTCAGCCGGCTGGTGTACCACGCGTGGGTGTTGCCCAGCGTCATGTCACGCTGGAGGGCGAGTTGCGCCATGGTGTTGAGCCGGTTGGTCCGTCCGGGGTTGCCGATGACGAACACCACGTCGCCTTCCTCCACCCCGTCCTGGCTCCAGATGAAGTGGTGGTCCGTTTGATAGGGCTGCCCGTCCTGGTAGACCCTGAGGAAAGCGAAGTCGAGCGCGTAGCGCGGGTAGGTGAAATTGTCGTTGTCGCCGCCGAAAAATCCCATCTGCAATTCCGCCGCTACCACCATGCGGACATCGGTGAACCGGCGGAACACGTACAAGGAATAGCGGCCGCCGTCGTACAAACCGACCACCTGGACGTGGAGCGAATCGCCACCCGAGTCGGCGTGCCGTTCCCGCGCTTGTGCCTGAATGGATGCGATGACTGCCCGCCGGGCCGCGGTCCGCTCCTCGTCGGTAGTGGCGTCGTCGAGTGCGGCGAACACTTCGGCGCTCACGTCTTCCGCGGCGATCAACTGGTCTACGAAGTATCCGGGTATGCGGCGCTCGTCTTCGATGGAGGCGGCCACGAAGCCGTCGTCCAACAGCGTCTCACCCTCACGGGAGATGCTGGCGAGCCGGCCACGAATGCAGTGATGGTTGGTGGCCAACAAGCCGTCGGGCGAGACGAACGACGCCGAACAACCGGGCACTCGCACCGCCGACAACCGGGCCCGCTCGAACCAGGCGTCGTTGGCGTCGAAGCCGTAGGTCTCGCTGAAGTACTCGGACGGGGCGTACTCGAACGTCCACATCTTGCCGGCGTCGAACCGTCCGGCGCGCACCGTGTCGAGGTTGACGGGGCCCTGGGCCTGAACGACGGAAGCCAGTATGACGAGGGCGGCCGCCAGGGAAAACGCGTTTCGCATTGCTTGAACTCCCACTGAATGGATCGCTGTTCCACGGAAAGATACCCGCCGTCCATGCATCGGCCAGCGGCCGTCTTGGGGCCTACGGGGAGGGAGTGGACGATTCGATGGTCACGATCTCCACCAGCGGACCGATCATGCAGATCGACGCGCCCTCGACACCGCGGACCGTGGCCCGCACCGCCAGTTGATCTTGGCGGAAGCCGTCCGGGATGCCGCCGACGGGCTCATACGTGGCGCTGTCGGTCCCGATCCCCCAACAGCCGCCCTCGATGTCGATGAAGCGGACGTTTCCTTCGATCACGAATACGGCGTCGTCGGCCGCCGGGAGAGCCTCCTCTTGGGAGGCACACCCCAGCATGCCGCCGACCACAGCGAGAGAAAGGGCGATGTAGCTTCGCAGGGTCATGTTACTCCTCCACTTCAGTCCCTACGTCAACAGGCGGTGAGAAGTGTCCCAGCTGCCCCAGGGCATTCAGGTTATCCCACTCCACCAGTATCTCTCGAATCAACCCGCCCTCAACCCTGAGAAGACCAATGAACGGAAGCTCCAATGATTTGCCGCTCGGCGGAAACGGTCCCATCTGCCCGGTCTGAGTGCCGCGGTAAGTTTCGTGCACCGCCACCCAGCCGCCTCCGGAGAAGATCACGTTCACCTCTTGCTGAGCATCTGGCACACCCGCCAGATCCTGGTGCAGGAAGGCCTTGAAGCCATCCAGACTGGTGATGATGAGCTCTGGGGTGGCGCCGCTCCGCCGGGTGACATCGGCTGCGATGAGGGTGTCGAGCGCGTCGAAGTCACGACCATTGACGGCGGCGATCATGGCGAGGACGACGGCTTCGTTGTCCCGCGCCAGTTGATCCCCTCTGATCCGGTCGACGAACTCGCGGGCCAACTCGTTGGGCATAGGAATGGTCAGGTTGTATTGGCTGATCTTCCACTCGCCGCTTTCCTTTATAAGGACGCCGCTGCCCCTGGTCTCACCATAGCTGGCGTTGTCCAAGCGCTCGTCGAACCAGGCGGTGGCGCCGTCGGTAGCGATGGACACGTGGCGCTCGACCATGACGTAGGTCCAGCCACGGCCCTGATCGAAATAGGGCTTGGCGTACCCCATGAACTGGTCCCGGGTCCAACGCTCGGTGGCGTCGGTGCCGAGGAAGATGGCATCGGCGGCGAATACGCTGGAATACGCCTCGTAGTCGGCGTCGGAAGCGGCCTGGTGGAGGGTGTTCAGGGTCGCCGCAACTAACTGTTCATCGTCAGCGGGTGCCTGTGCCTCGGCCAGGTGGGTCAATACCAGCAGCAGTATGGCCGTAATTCCCAATTTCCACTTTCGAATATCCAATTTCTATTCTCCTCCATCTTCCCGTTGTAACCAACAGTAGAGAAACTCCTGCTGATGGCCGGCCGGGGTGGCGTGCTGTTCCAGCTCGGTGTGGCACAGCGTGAAATCCGCTCCGAGGGCCGCGACCAGGCTTTCAGGATCGTAGCGAACCACAGGAAGACCGCTGCACTTCTCGGGTCCCTGGGGCCCGAAGGTGGCGATGATCACGTGGCCACCGGGCCGGAGAGCGCGCTCGAGTGTGCGGCGGTACCCGGCCCGAGCCTCCTCGGTGACCAGAAAGTGGAACACGGCTCGGTCGTGCCACACATCCCACGTGGTGTCCGGCTGGAAGGTGGTAATGTCGGCCGCGATCCACTCGACGCACGGAGCCCGCTCCCCCAACCGGGCCCGGCTCTGCTGCAGGGCCTGTTCGGTAATGTCCAGCACGGTGATGTGCCGGTAGCCGGCGTTCAACAACCCATCCGCCAACCGGGACGCGCCGCCGCCCACGTCGAGGATGCGCGCGTCGGTGTCAAGGTCCAGCGCCTCGATCATCCTCAGCGACGTGTCGGGGATCTTCTGGAACCAACTGACCTCGTCCTCGCGGCTCCGACGGTAGACCGTCTCCCAGTGATTTCCTGTCATGGCTACACCGGCGGTTGGTCGTCAGTCCGCCGGCTTGAGTGCCGTCATCATGACTGCCTTGACCCCGTGCGCCTCGGCGGAATCCTGGGTGGCGCCCTTGCGGAACCGGAACCCCGGCACCACGGCCGAGCGGACGCGGGTGAAGCCGGACTCCTCCAGCAGGCGGAACATCTCTCCTTCCAGGAGAGCACCACCGATTCAGCTGGCCCAAAGTTTGGGATCGTTGACGATGGATTGCGACAACTGCTTGGCGCTGACGATGTCGGTGATGGAAATGCGGCCCCCGGGCTCGAGCACCCGGAACATCTCCTCGACGACCTTGCGCTTGCGGAACGACAGATTGATGACCCCGTTGGAGATGATCACGTCCACCGAGGCATCCGGCTGGGGGATGTCTTCCATGCTGGCCTCGTGGCACTCCATGGTGGTGCCCGATTGCGCAGCGTGCGCTTGGGCCTTGAGGCACATGGTTGGGTTTAGATCGATCCCGATCACCTTGCCCGAGGGGCCCACAGCCCACGAAGCGATGATGGCGTCGAGTCCGGCGCCGCTGCCGAGGTCCAGTACCGTTTCCCCGGGCTGCATCTCGCTCCGTTCGTGGGGGTTGCCCACGCCGGCGAACGACGCCACCGAGGCGGCCGGCGCCCGGCCCAGCCAGTCGGCCCGATAGCCGAACATCTCCGCGGCCGGGCGCCCATGGTAGAAATGGAACTCGCCCTCGGGGTTCTCGGCGACTTCCTGGTACATGTTGATGATTTCGTCCTTGAGGATCGCTTCCAGCGAGGCTTGGGCTTCCACCGTGTCCGTCATGATGCGCTCCAACCGGCTGAGGAGTGTAGATCGGCTAACATTGCAGCCCGGACGCGCGTGCGCCAGGGGGAGCGTTTCCCCCCGGCGCCGTCTTGGCGTGGTAGGGCATCTTCATGTAGCGATCGCCGGTGGCGAGTTCGTCCAGCATTTGCTCCAGCTGCCGGACCTTGGTTTCCGATCGCTTGGCCCGATCGATCCACCCGACATAGTCGTTGCGCTGGTAGGGTGGCCGAGCCTGGTAGGCGTCCATCAGGCCACGTTCCTCCAGGGCTTGGCGCAGGTATCCAGGCATGGGGTGTCGGGGTCGGCTCTGGGGGTTGCGGCTGTTCACGTGAGTTGCCCGTTGATCCCGGTCAGTGAAAGAACGGCGTCTGCATGGTCCACAAGAGGTAGAGGTAGGCGGCCGTCAGCGCGCCTCCGATCCCCGACCAGACCCACATCTCGTGCTTCTTGAGCCATGCTCCGCCCGTCCCCATGCCCACCTTGGTCAATAACCTGATCATGGCGCCGCTTGGCTCACCCGATCCTTCCAGTTCCACCACTTGAGGAGTTCGGGGTCGTGGGTTGAGTTGTTGGCGAAGTAAACGGCGCAGCGGAACACGTACAACACACAGCGATCCATGTAGCCCCCGCGCATGACGCGGAGTTTGTCGTACATCGTTTGTGGGTCCGCATCGTGCAGGTCCTGGAGCCGGTAGAAACCGAGGTCCCGCAGGTCCCGGGCGATGCTGGGCCCGACACCGGGGATCGATTCGAGGTCGGAGCTGCTGGCGGTCTTTGTCATACGGCCTCACTATTCCTTGGGTCTATGCAGATACCACACGCCCTCTCGCCCTTCTTCCAATCCTCCTAATAAACAGCATCAGACGCTTTCCGTCACGCTCGAGGATCCCTCTCACCGAGGCGTGGACCGGGCTCCAGACACAGGGGGATAGCCCCGGGGGCTAAGCTGTGCGCCATCTCTTCAGAGTCTCGGCGCCATACCCGACAGAGCGCCTCCCCTATTGCGCTTTCGATTAGTGGACGTCATGTTGGTCCGATCTAGCCGTCACGCGTTGTGAAACTCTGCCTAGGCCCATCGTGAATAGGAGTTTGAGATGTCGCGTATTGGAACGAGTGTGGTGCCCACGGCTGCGGCCCTGTTGCTTGCCTCTCTCATAGTGACGGCTCTTCCGACCTCGGCCCCCGCTCAGGGATTGCAGGGCCGCACGCGGATCGTGCTTCGCGGTGGCTATGACACCACACGGGACGCCGGTGGCGTTGGCGGGGCCGTGCGCATCCCGGTTGGCGGAGCTTTCGAGGTGATCCCCAGCGGCGACTATTACTTTGTCAATCGCGGAGATGCCTGGCAAGCCAATCTGGATGGGGCCATCAGGTTCGGTGGCCGCCAGTTGTTCTACGTCGGCACCGGTGTCGCCGTTCTCGGCCGCAGCGTCAATGGCTTCTCCAACACCGACGTGGGTTGGAACCTGTTTGCCGGGTTGGCGGTGGAGACACCGGGTGGCCGTTTCGGCCTGCTGGTCGAGCCGCGCTATACGCTGCG
>SMVY01000141.1 GCA_004357415.1 Gemmatimonadota bacterium | reverse complement strand
TCGAGCGCCTCAGCAACGTCGTCACGTCCCTCACGACTCCGGGCGCCTTCAGTAATTGAATAGATATGGATGATTCGCTGCCCGATGGTGATGGCCGACAGCAGCGACAACACAGCCACGATCGATGACAGCACCAGCCCCCCGGGACCAGGGCCCACGATGAGCGCGGCCCCGCCGATGCCCACGATACGCTCGGCCCGCTGGGCGATTCCCACCCTACATTCCAGTCCCAGACCCTCGGCCCGGGCTCGTGTGTACGACACCACCAGGGAGGTCACGATCGCCACCATGCACAAAACGACGGCGACGTTGCGATAGGCGATGTCGGGAGCGGTCATGAAGTACAGGCCGATGCCGATGAAAGTGGCCCCGTCGCCGATGCGGTCGAGGGTCGAGTCGTAGAACGCCCCGAATTTCGACGTCGCGCCGGTCCGGCGCGCCACGGCCCCGTCGAAGGTATCGACCAGCCCGCTCAGGAGCAGAAGGAAGCCGCCCAGCTTGATCGACCCCATGCCGAACGCCACCGCGGAGGCGATCACCAATCCGAGACCGATCGTGGTGATGGTGTTCGGCCGGACCCCCATCCGTACCAGACCCCCGATGAACGGGTTGACGATGGCGAAGAACCCCCGCTCCAGGCCGGGAGGAACGAGTTTCATCGGGGGGCCATTCTATGCAACTGTGGTTCTCCCAACGGGTTCTGCCTTTCCAAATTCGGGCCGAAAGGATAACCCTCACCGGGAGGAAGGGCAATCAGGGCCGGTACAGCAGATAGGGCTTCACTTGAGCTTCGAACCGCTCCAGCGACCCGGGCCAAGCCGACACTATGGTCCGGGGATCCGCCCCCCCGGCCACCGCTTCCCGCAACGCCGGTCCGCCGGCCAAGCGGTCGAAGGCGGCGTCGAACCAGCCGATGTCGTCACCGTGAAGTTGCCACACGGCGGTGAGGAGGTGTACCGCCGTCACCGTGGGGTCGTAGGTGGAACGATCGGTGACCCGCAGCCGAATCCCCGGCAGGCTCCGGCCAGGAAACTTGCCGTCCCCGGGGTCGGTCGGAATGAACGCGACCCCCTCGAACATCACCCCGGGGAGGTCAGCGGCGCGCACCGTGTTCAAGACACCAGCCGTATCCAGCCACGGCGCGCCGATCTGCTCGAACGGCGCCGAGCTGCCGCGGCCGACCGACAATGCCGTGCCTTCGAACAGGCACAACCCCGGGTAATGGAACAGGCTCTCCAGCGTCGGCAGATTGGGGCTGGGGCGAATGAATGGCAGCCCGGTCTGGTCGAAGGCCATCGATCGGTCCCAGCCGTCCATCGGGACCACCGTGAGATCGACGTCGATGGCGAGTTCGTGTTGGGCCATGAGCGCCTGCTCGCCGAGGGTCAACCCGTGTCGCATCGGCACCGACAACAATCCCACCGCCGATCGCTGGTCGGGACCGTTGATGTTTCCCTGGCGGCGGCCTCCTATGGGATTGGGTCGATCGAGAACCAGCACCGGGATGCCCGCCGCCCCCGCCGCGCGCATGACGTTGGCGGTGGTGGTGATGTAGGTGAAGTAGCGTGCCCCGGCGTCGGGCAGATCGACAACCATCACGTCTATACCGGACAGCATTTCCGGGGTCGGGGACGACGTCCGGCCGTAGAGGCTATAGATTGGAAGACCGGTGGTGCTGTCGACGGAATGGTCGACAGCTTCACCCGGGGCCGCGGCACCGCGGAAACCGTGCTCGGGGCTGAACAGCGCTTCGATGCCGATGCCGGCAGATTGCAGGCGCTCGACGTCATGCACTCCTTCAGCGTCGACCCCGGCGTGATTGCTGACCAAGCCGATTCGGCGCCCGGCCACCAGGTGGATGCTGTCGGACAGAAGCACCTCTATCCCCGGCCGCACATTGGGGCGGGCGGTTTCAAACTCATCATCGGGCGGGTGGCCGCAACCGGCTGCCCCGACGACCAACCCTAACAGTGCGAGAGTGTAGTGCAGCGTTTTCATCATGTCCTGTGGTTTGTCGGTGGCGCGTTAATCCTGGGGACGACACAGGCCAGTGGTCAGGCAGCAGACGGCACGGGCCCATTGGCCGCAGTGGCCGGTATCGACGGACTGATGCAATCGCTCGATACCCGCCAGAAGGTAGCCCAGATCGTGGTGCCCTGGTTGCCGGGATCTTACGCCGCGTTCGACGCGGAGGCGTTGGACAAGGCGCGCATGTGGGTCGACTCGCTCCAAATCGGCGGGCTGATCATTTCGGTTGGGTCACCGTTGGACGTGGCGGCCAAACTGAACTACCTGCAGGAGCGCTCCAGGCTGCCGTTGTTGGTCGCCGCCGATCTCGAATCCGGTACAGCCATCCGGCTCATAGGCGGCACACCGTTCCCCCGGAACATGGGAGTGGCCGCGGCCGGAGGTGAACTGGACGCCTATCAAGTCGGCCGGATCAGCGCCCTCGAAGGGCGGGCGGTGGGAATTCACATGGCCTATGCCCCGGTGGCCGACGTCAACAACAACCCCGACAACCCGATCATCAACGTCCGGTCGTACGGTGAGGATCCCAACCAGGTGGCAAGACTGGTGGCCGCGGAAATTCGCGGCATGCGGGACCACGGAATGCTGTCGACCGCCAAGCACTTCCCCGGACACGGGGACACCGGTACCGACTCCCACATCGAACTCCCGGTCATCACGGCCGGCTGGGACCGCCTGGATTCGCTGGAACTGGTACCGTTCCGGGCCGCCATCGCCGCCGGTGTCACCGCGGTGATGAGCGCCCACATCGCCGTCCCCGGGTTCAACGGCAGCAACTCCCGGCCGGCCACCCTGGCACCCGACATCCTGACCGGTATCCTGCGGGACTCGCTCGGGTTCGAGGGCCTCATCGTCACCGACGCGTTGAACATGGCGGGCGTGGTGCGCCGGTACGGCGAGGGCGAATCGGCGGTCCTGGCGCTTCTGGCCGGCGCCGACCTCCTGCTGCAGCCGGGCGACCCAGCCATCGCCATCGACGCGGTGGTGCAAGCGGTTGCAGCCGGCCGCATCTCCCAGGAACGGCTCGACCGGTCGGTGCGCCGCATGCTGGCGCTCAAGCAGCAACAGGGACTGTTCCACCGGCGGCTGGTGAACCTCGACCGGATTCCTACGGTGGTGGGATCCGCGGCCTTCCAGGCGATCGCCAGGGACATCACCGAGCGCTCGCTCGTCCTGGTCAAGGACAGTACCAACCTGGTCAAGTCGTTCAGCACCGCGCGCCAGGTGTCGATCGTCAATCTGTCCAAGGACGGCCAGCAGAGCCTGGGCAACACCCTCTTGGGGAAGCTCCGGGAGGCCGGCATGACGGTACGGTCATTCCGATTATATCCCGCCAGCGGCGCGGCGAGCTACGACTCGGCGCGGGCGGTGATCCGCCAGGCGCCGATTACCATCTTCATGACCGCCGTCCGCCCGGTGTCGGGCGAGGGGAACATCGACCTGCCGCCCGCCGCCGTGGAGTTGATCCAAACGACGGCCCGGTGGAATCCCACCATCCTGGTCTCTCTTGGCTCACCATACCTGATCAGGGACCTGGACGGGGTCCACGGCTACGTCCTGGGATGGGCCAACCGGCGGATGACCGAGGAAGCCTTGGCACGGGCCCTCCTGGGAGAGGTGCCGTTCACCGGGAAGCTTCCTATCACGGTCCCGCCCCGCTACCCCCTCGGCGCCGGACTCACCACCGGTGCCACCCACTAACGCGGAGCGCCGCCAGCGAGGAAGGGCGGCCGCCACGGCACTCCTTACCGGCATGGCGCTGGCGGCATGCGGCGGTGTGACCCCCGGGCCCACGCCTGCCCCTGAAGGGGAACTCGCCGGACTCGACTGGAGTACCACGACGGCGTTTCTCGACTCCGCCGCGGCCAGCGGCGCCATGCCAGGAGCCGTGCTCGGGGTCAGCTACCAAGGCGCGCGACTCACCTACGGCACCGGGCGACTGGGCTTGGACGATTCAACCCACCCCGACGCCAACACGGTGTACGATCTGGCATCGCTCACCAAGGTCGTCGGCTTGACCACCGCGGTGATGTTGGCGGTCGATGAGGGTCGCCTCGATCTCGACGCTCCGGTCCGGCAATACCTCCCCCGATTTTCCGGCCCCGAGAAAGACGGCATCACGCTGCGTCAGCTCCTGACTCATACCTCTGGGCTCCCCGCGTGGCGCCCGCTGTATCTCGAAGCCCCCTCTCGGGATTCGGCACTCGCTTTGGTGTACGCCACCGACCTCGAGACGCCGCCGGGAATCGAGTACCGGTACTCGGACCTGGGCGCCATCCTGCTGACCCAGGCAGTAGAGGCAGCTTGGGGCATGGGACTAGACAGTATCCTGGCGCGGAGAGTGTTCCGGCCGCTGGGAATGTCGTCCACCACCTTCCGGCCACCCGCCTCGTGGGCGGCCCGGATCGCGCCGACGGAAGACGACCCCTGGCGCGGCCGGATCATTCGTGGCGAGGTGCACGACGAGAACGCCGCCCGGCTGGAGGGCGTGTCGGGTCACGCGGGCCTGTTCAGCACCACGCACGATTTGTTGGTTTTCGGTGAGTGGTTGCTGTCGGCTTTTCAGCCCGAGACCCCGGAGCCCGTGTGCTTCAACGGAGTCCTGTGCAGCGCCGGACCCGCCTTGCCTGCTCCATCGGTCGTTGCGGCGTTCGCCACCCGGCAGCACCTGGTGGCGGAGTCCAGCCGCGCGTTGGGCTGGGATACGCCGTCGGGCTTGTCGACGGCCGGAGCGTTGATGTCGGAGGACAGCTTCGGACACACCGGCTTCACCGGGACATCGATCTGGATCGACCCGCGGAATCAGCTAGTAGTGGTGCTGCTGACCAACCGGGTGCATCCGTCGCGGGAGAACAGCCGGATTGGACCCGTGAGGCGTGGCGTGGCCGATCACGTGGTGCTGACGCTCATGCCGGATGCCAAACCGCGCCCCGACGCGGTGGTCGAGGCGCGGTGAGCGCGACTGCGCCATGGCCCCGGGTCGGCCAAGATTCAGTTCGACGAGTAGATCTGTGCCCAGCCACGGCCGGTAACCGGCTGAACGGTTGAGGTACCATTCAACGCTCGCGCAATGGCACAGGTAGAAAACTGAGCAACGGAGTTACCAGTCAGAGTCGTCGGATCCAGATTCACTTGATTGGCCATCAGTCCACCGTAGATGTGCCCTCCGGTGCCTTGGCTCGTTACCGCGCCCTGGACGATGACAGGCCCGAAAAACTCCACCCCACCAGAAAGTTGCAGATCTCCTCCGACGAGGAGAATGCCCTGCCCCCTGCCACCCGACAAACGGACATTGCCCGGCGCATAGATGATGGGGAAGAAGTCGAAGCAGGCTGCGAAGCCGGTCGCTGGGTAGGGCTCACCCCAGTTCTGGTTGTCAGCTTCGTTGCACGCCGCACCGTTGAGGGATGGCGCGATGCCCGTCACCGTTCCCGAGACGGTCCGCGTGGCCATGGCGGCGAGGTCGGCGAAGGTGATGCCATTGAAGTCGGTGAACGTCGACGCCGTCACTGTCGTGTCATTGCCGAGGAACGGTGGATTGCCGGTCACGCAGTTGAGCGACGCACAATTGGCGCCTGTAGTGGTAACGGTATTACCAGATGAGCGAATCCCCGGCGCATCGGGTGCTGTGGCTGGGCAACCGCCCCATCCCGCGGGTATGCTGTCCACCCCGCTTACCTCGGCCGAACCGCCGAGACCAATGGCACCGTTCACCGTCAACGCGGCGTTCAGGTCAATGGAAGGCACCAACAGCCGACTCAAGGTTGCCACCGTCCGCTCGGCCAACACGTTGCCTCCAGCATCCAACCGTATTCCAGTTGAGCGCACCAGAAAAATGTTGGGATTCAACCTGGTCAGGGCGGCAGTAAACGACACTCCTCCGGTCATGTTCACCGTCGGGAGCGTCAGGGTATCTCCGGGGACCATGGCGTTGTAGATGGTCGAATTCCAGTTCTCGAGTGTCGCCGCAAGGCCAGCCTCGGACGCTTCGAACGCTTGCGTGGCGTACATGGTATTACGGCCGCTTTGCTGCTCGAGGAAGCCCATGTAAAAGGTGGCGCTCACGATGCCGCCGATCACCACCATGGCAAACACGGCAATGGCCAAGGCGATGCCGCGCTCGCTCTGAAGATCAGGTGTTCGCATGTCGGTTCTCCAATGCAGTCAGCTGCCGTTGCGCAGCGTCACGGTTGCCACAAGCGTGTCCCGCACCAACGCCGGGGTGTCACCCAAACCACGGCTCACAGCATGTTCGGTCGAGCCCCGCAGGGTGATCCGGATCTGCCGCACGTCGGCCGGTACCGTTGTGGTAGTGCCGGCCACATCGAAGTACTCCAACTCGAAGCCATTCGTCTCCAAGGGGCCCAGGACGGGCTGGAGGTTTGCCTGCCCACCGCTCACGGATCGGGCGCCCAGCCAGGTATGGCCACCGCTGGTCACGGGGCCTAGCTCCATGACCTCAAAGGACCGGACCGGGCCGCCGACGACGACGTCAGAAATCCCGTTGGTCAACTGCCCGGAGAAATCCGCGACCGTGATCATGATGGCATTCCGAGGGCCACAGTTGTTGGTCAGGTCCACCGCGGTGGGCGTCAAGACCAACCAACGGTCGTCGGTGGGAAAGTCGGGATCGCTCTCGACAAAAACTATGATCCGGTCCCGGCCGCTGATTATACTGCGCGACCCGTAGAACGGCACGGTACCGGTATCGAGGATCTTGATCCTGGTCGACGTAACGGAGCAGGTGAACCCGAGACCACGCATGGCGCGGAAAGTGATGTTGCTGGAGGTCATGGAGAGGATGTCGGAGTTGGTGCCGTCCGTGGCCAGTTCCCGAAGTTCCGATGGCACGACCAGGACGCCGGTCCGCAGGTTGCTCTGCATGTTGACGACCTCGACTTGGGCCCGCGAAAGGCGCTGGCTGTTTATCAAGATGCGCCCGATCGAGCCGGCGGCGAGGGCGAACACGACCAAGGCAATCATCAATTCCGTCAAGGTGAACCCGCTAGCTGATTTCGCCATGGTCATCCGCACCTGAGAATGGTTGCAACTGTATCCGTGACCGTCCGCCGTCCGCGAGGATAGGTGACGGTAACCAGCACCCGCCGCATGCCACCCGTCCCACTGATGTTCCAAGACTCCCTCATCCTTCCGGCCGCCAACGGCCCACCGCTCACCATGGCACTCGAGGTACACGTCGGATCGGTCGAGTTGGCGATCAGGCGGATAGTTTCGACCCGCCGGGTGGCGACTTGCGAAGCTGCCGTAGCCCATTTGCCATAGCCAACCATCTTGGACACGTTGGCGGTGGCGCCGGCCAACGCCAACAAGCCGATCGACAGGATCACGATGGCTACCATTACCTCGATCAAGGTGAAGCCTGAAGTCTTCTGTTTCATTGATTCACTACCCTTCCGAAACCGGAGATCAGAACGGTGTCGGCATGGCTCCCCTTCGACATGACGATAGTAGCCGCCAGACTGCCGAGACTTGTCGCTATGCCACGGGAATCGATTTGGATGGATGCGGCGGTGGTCGTCAATCCGATACCAGCCGGGGCGAAGTCCTGCACCATGATCGTATCGACACCGCCACCGGGGATCGATTCGGTGATCACTACCATCGCCGGGTTGATCCAAAGCGTCACATGGCGGTTGCGCTCGATGGCATGACTCCTGGCACGATTGAACAGAGCCACCACCTTCGTCCGGGCACCTCGCACTTCGTTGTGCTCCAGGGTGTTCATCATCCTGGGCATGCCGATGAGAACCAGGATCCCCATGAGCACGAAAACGATGACGATCTCGATCAGGGTAAAACCGGCTCGTTTGGCCACGGCACCGACCCTCGTGAGGTGTCAGGCCCTCGGCTTTTTGTCAGAGGGCAATTTGTCTAACTCTCGTACACCATGGCAACAGTTGCGCCATATAGTTAACATATTGATTCATATGAAATTAACTGGGATAAACTGCGTAGTCCTTTCATATTTTTTGCACAGTATCCAAATAATACGCAATTAATTGCGCACATCGATGACCCCGTCACTCCCCCAGTTGGAGTCCCCTGCCGCATTTTGCCACAGCCAAGCGGTTCGGCAATGCGTTGACAGCTTCCGGAGCCCTTCGTTAGCTTAAGACAGATCCTGGCCCGGGTCACCCGAGCCAACTACTTGATTTGGGACTACATACACTCTTCGGAGTGGAGGACCTATGACAGCGACCGAAGCGCAGACGACCGACCAGGCGTTCCAACTGACCCTGACCGACGATGCTGCCGAACAAGTCCGCAAGTTCATCGCCGAAGGGGATGTGCCGCGGGAAACGGCCGGCCTCAGGGTCAGCGTCCTTCCCGGCGGCTGCTCGGGCTTCAAGTACAGCCTCAACATCGAGGATAAGTCCCTCGATGACGACCTCGTTCTGGAAGTGAACACCGTCCGCCTGTTCGTCGACGGCTTCAGCGCCCAGTACCTGGTGGGAATCACCATCGGCTACGAATCGTCGATGCAGGGCTCCGGTTTCACCTTCAACAACCCCAACGCCACCGGTGGCTGTGGCTGCGGTACCAGCTTTACCGCCTGAACCACGGCCACCCCCGAGACTGGGCTCACTCGCCAGCTGCGTGTGAGCCCATTTTTCTAGCCCCTCTCCGCCCTCCCCAGCCCCCTCGCCCTTCACCCGCGAGCCGACACTGTGACCGCCCTCGACCTCGCCATCATCGTCCTGTACTTCGCGGTCACCCTGGGGCTGGGCCTCCGGCTCTCCCGGCGTCAACGGACGGCCACCGACTACTTCCTCGGCGCGGGAAATCTTCCGGCGTGGAGCGTGCTCCTCTCGGTGGTGGCTACCGAAACCTCCGCCCTGACGGTGATCTCGATCCCCGGAATCGCTGCCCGCGGCGACCTCACCTTCCTGCAGATAGCCCTCGGCTACGTGGTGGGCCGGGTCGGTGTCGCCATATGGCTCCTGCCGGGATACTTCGAGGGGGGGGGCCAGCAGCTCACCGCCTACGCCAGGCTGGAGGATCGCTTCGGGGTAACGACCCGTCGGGCCATTTCCACAGTGTTCCTGAGCACGAGGTTTCTGGCCGACGGCGTGCGCATTTTTGCCGGAGCCATCCCCCTGGCGTTGGTGACCGGTTGGAGTATCCCCACGGCCATAGTGGTGATGGGCGTGGCCACCCTGATCTACACGCTCATCGGTGGTCTCAAAGCCGTGGTGTGGGCCGACGTAATCCAGTTGACGATCTACACGCTGGGTGGCCTGGTGGCGTTGTTCATCGCCTGGCGCTTGGCCGGGGGGCCGGCCCAGGCCCTCGAGCTGGCGCGGGAGGCCGGCAAGCTCCGGGTGTTCGACTTTCAGGTAAACCTGACCACGACCTACACGTTCCTGGGCGGGTTGGTGGGTGGCGCTCTGTTGTCCGCGGCCTCCCACGGCACGGACCAGCTGATCGTCCAGCGCTTGCTGGCCACGGGGAGCCTCCCGAAAGCGCGCACGGCCCTGGTGGGATCCGGCGTTCTGGTGCTGCTGCAGTTTCTGCTGTTCCTGATGGTGGGCTCGGCCATCTGGGCCGCTGGGTTGGCCCCCGATGGCCGTCCCAGCGATCAGATCTTTGCCCAGTTCATCGTGGACCACCTCCCCTCGGGAGTGGCGGGGCTCCTGGTGGCTGGAATCCTGGCCGCCGCCATGAGCACCCTGAGTTCCTCGATCAACGCCATGGCTTCGTCCGCCACCCTGGATTTGTACGCCACCCGGAGACCCGAGGCCAGCCCCGAGGCGCTCCTCAGGGTAGGACGCTGGTTTTCCGCCGCGTGGGCGATGGCGCTGATCGGCGGCGCGTTGGCGTTCTACGCGACCGCGACGAGGGATACACCGGTTGTGGTCCTGGCCCTTTCCATTGCTTCGATCACCTACGGGGGACTTCTGGGTACCTATATCCTGGCGGGGAAGTGGCCCAGGGCACTAGGCCGGGACGTCCTTGCCGGGGTAACCGTCTCGGTATTCACCATGTTGCTGGTGGTGTTCGCTTCCCGGCTGGCGCCTGATGCCGATTCCTGGTTGGCGTTCGTCGGCCGTCTGGCTTGGCCATGGTATGTGCCCCTGGGTACGGCGCTCACCGTGGTCGGGGGCGTTGTGGCCAGCTATGTCCCAAGAAAGGGAGGCTCATGAGGGTAGTGATCGGGGCCGATGTCGGCGGGTCCAAGACTGTGGTCGTGGCCGAGGTGGATGGCGAGGTCCGGGCACGCATCCAGGCACCGGGCGCTGCGCTCCGGCCCGACCTGGTCCTCCGCTCAGCCACCACCATCGCCGATGCCATCCGCCGTAGTCTGGCGGAAGTGGGCCGGCCGTCGGCCGACGTCATCGTCGTGGGCGCGGCCGGCGCCGGGCGGCAGCAGGAAGCCAAGGAACTGGCCCGGGCGCTCAGGGCGGAGGAACTGGCCGAGACCGTCAGGGTGACTACCGATGGGGAGATCGCGTTGGTGGCCGCCTTCGGACAGTCACCCGGCATCCTGATCTTGGCGGGCACCGGTTCAGTCGGGTTGGCACGAGATCCACAAGGGACCATCCATCGGGCGGGCGGCTACGGCTGGCAGATGGGAGACGAGGGGAGTGGCTACGCGCTCGGTCGCGCGGCCCTGGGCGCAGTGGGACGGGCGGTCGATGGCCGGGCCGAGGCCACCGTCCTGTCCCAGCGGGTGCTCACGGCCACCCGTTCGAGCGACATCTCCCGATTGGTCCGGTGGGCGGCGGCGGCCGGCCCGGGAGAGATCGCCGGCCTGGCGCCGCTGGTGCTCGAGGCGGCGGAATCGGGCGACCGGGCGGCGGGGGAGATGGTAACGCGCGCCGCCGAGGACTTGCTGGCCCTCGCCGTCAGTTTGCGAGGTCTGTTTTCGGAAGAGAAGGCCGTTCCAGTCGCCATCACCGGCGGCGTGTTCGAATCGGGACCACTGGCCGGCGCGCTGCGGGCAATGCTGGCGGCCCGCTCTGATGTCATGCCGGTCGATGACATCGTCGACCCGGTGGCAGGCGCGCTGAGCCTGGCGCGGGACATCGCCGAGACCGTAAGCGAGTGATGAGCCCCGGACTGGCGGGACCGATCTGAATGGGGCATACTCGCCACCGCACCGTACCCGAACCCAAGGACATGCCCGTGACCGCCAAGCCTTCGATCCTCTTCGCGTTCCTGCTTGCGGGGTCTCTGACTGTGGGCCCTGCCGTTCAAGCGCAGGAGGTCGAGCTCGACGCCCCACCGGTAGTGCTCCTCAACGTCCCATTCACCATTACGGTCCGGGCACCCGGGTCACTGGATTCCGCCGGCGTGACTCTGCGGGCGGCCGACGGCACGCTCCTGGCAAGCGACACGTTGGTTCCCCTCGGTGCGGTGGAGTTCCGCGACATCGTGGTGTCCGACGCGGCCCAACTCCCCCTTGCAGTCGAGGTTGGAGGGTGGACGGCGTCGGTCGATGGACCGCTGCTGCCGGGCTGGATCACCCTGCTGCCACCGCTGGCCGCCATCGCCCTGGCACTGATATTTCGAGAGGTGGTTTCCAGCCTCT
Organism: Gemmatimonadota bacterium; assembly: GCA_004357415.1. Taxonomy (GTDB): domain Bacteria; phylum Gemmatimonadota; class Gemmatimonadetes; order Gemmatimonadales; family GWC2-71-9; genus N074bin45. Next base: position 1,468 of record SMVY01000141.1, on the reverse strand, counting down.
TCGTGGGAGTGTGGCTGGGGTGCATGTTCCTGGTCGGCTACAATCCCCTCAGCGCCATCCTCATGACCGTGGGCAATTACGCCCGCCAGGCATTGGCTGACGCCGACCACGCGGCCATCATCATCTTCTCGTTGCTGTTGGGGGGCATGGTTGGCGTGCTGGCCAAAATGGGGGCCACCAAAGCCATCGTCGACGCCGTCAGGCCGTTCGCCACCACTCCCAAACGGGGCCAGCTGACCACATGGCTCGCCGGGCTGGCCATTTTCTTCGACGACTATTCCAACACCCTCATCGTCGGCAACACCATGCGGCCGGTGACGGACCGTCTCAAGGTATCCCGCGAGAAACTGGCGTACATCGTTGACTCGACCGCCGCGCCGGTTTCGGCCATGGTGTTCGTGTCGACCTGGGTCGGGTTCGAAATCAGTCTCATCGCCGACGGCATCGCCATCGGGGTGGCCCAAGGTGCGGCGGAAGCGACCGTCTCACCCTTCGGCATCTTCATAAACTCGATCCCCTACTTGTTCTATCCAATCTTTGCGCTGTTGCTGGTGGCCGTACTGATCGTGAGCGGGCGCGACTTCGGCCCGATGCTGGCCGCCGAGCGCCGCGCCCGGTCCGGCGGCGGGGTGAGCCGCCCGGGGGCGCAATTGACCCTGGGCGACAACGAACTCGAGCCGGCCGAGGGCGTGTCGTCCAAGTGGTGGGCCGCGGCACTCCCGATCGGAGTCGTCGTCGTCACCGTGGTGGCGGGGCTGATCTCCACCGGTCGGGCCAGTCTCCCGTTGGCCGATCGGGGAGATCTGTCCAAGATCTTCGGCGCCGCGGATCCGTTCGTACCGCTCCTGTGGGGAGCGATGCTGGGCAGCCTGACGGCCATCGTGCTGGCCGCGGGTGGGCGGAAACTGACCCTGTCGGCGACCATCGAAGCGTGGCTGTCGGGCATCCGCACCATGATCCTGGCCATCATCATCCTCATCTTGGCCTGGTCGTTGGGGGCGGTGACCGAAGATCTGGGTACCGCGGCGTTCCTTTCCAGTGTGCTATCGGACCGGCTCCCGGTTGAACTGCTGCCGGTCACGGTGTTCGTCATCGCCGGCGTGGTGGCGCTCTCCATCGGCAGCTCGTGGGGCACGATGGCCATCCTGTTTCCCCTGGCGATACCCCTGGCGCTCCGGATGGGCGGCGTGGCCGACCCTGCAGCGGACGTCGGCTGGGGTATCCTCCTGGCCGTTACCGCCGCGGTCATGGGCGGAGCGTTGTTCGGCGACCACAGCTCACCGATATCGGACACCACCATTCTCAGCTCGATGGCCTCGGGGTGCGACCACGTCGATCACGTGCGCACCCAAATGCCCTACGCCCTGCTGGCGGCCGGCGTGGCCGGAGTCGTCGGCTCGATTCCGGCAGGATTCGGCATGTCGCCTTGGATATCCTTGCCGGTGGGGATCGTGGCCCTGATCGTCTT
>SMVY01000140.1 GCA_004357415.1 Gemmatimonadota bacterium | reverse complement strand
TCGGAATTCGAACCAGCGGCGCCGCACGCCAATTGGGACGTCTCTCCCGACGGCTCCCGCTTCGCCATGGTGCATCAGGGGGCGCTGTCGGAGATGGTGTTCGTGCTCAACTGGACCGAGGAAGTGAGGCGGCGATAGAAAGGTGAGGGCGGTAGCCACGGGCTTGTTCGCGCCGCGGTTTACCCGGAGATGTTGTTTGCTCTCCCCCAGAGTTCACCTAGTCCACGCTCCTCGACCATTCGTTCGATCTCGACTCGATCCACGTATTCCGCGCTTACTTTGAGCATACCGGCGATGTCGCGGAGGTGGCGATCGGATCCGCTCTGTTCGAAGTATTCGAGCTTACGCACGATCACGTACTCGATGGGGGCAAACCATATATCGTCGCCGCCAAGCCGTTCGCTGTGGCGACGAGCCATCGCCCAGTCATGGAGTGGGTCTTCGCCGGCGACATAGAAGTCTCCACGAAGCGCTGTCTCATGATGGATGACGTTGAAATGGCCATGCAAAGGGCGCAGTCGCTCCTCTTCGATCACCTCCACCGGCGGGGTGTAGTATTTGGATGGGGCATACGCCGCGACGAGTTTCGCTCCGTCGCCCGGACCGAGGCGAACCACGATGTCGACATCGTTGGTCATGCGCGGTTCACCGTAGGCGATCGCGGCGACCGCCCCAGTGACCATGTATTCAATGCCGGTGAGGTGGAGTTGGTGCAGAATGAGCCGGTGGACGTCAGGCGCTGTCACCGGAGAACATCTCCCGTACCATAGCGGCCACTTCGGCCTGGGAAAGTTCAGGATGGCGCCGGGCGATCACCGATGTCTTGAGGTCCCAGGCGAACGTGCGGAGTGATTGGGCGACTCGCAGGCGGTCCTCAACGCTGAGAGCGCGAATCGACTCGACTGCGACAGCGTCGGCAGTTGGATCCATGGGATGTAATGTGGGCGATGTCGGGTCGCGTAGCAACTGGATGGGCCTGTCGTTGGCGGCTAAAGCCGCGGCTAGGCCTGTCTGTCACTGAAGTGACGGCCGTGCTCTAACCGTCGTTTCGGCGACAGATGCCGAGTCGCGAGCTTACTCGCGGAACGGCCCGCTGGCGGAAATCCTAGTTAGCAGCGATCTTCATGGCCGATAGCCGATAGCCGATAGCCCTATGACCGATCTCGCCCGCCTCACCGCCGCCCTCTCCGACCGCTACACCATCGAGCGAGAACTCGGACAGGGCGGCATGGCCACCGTCTACCTGGCGCACGACGTCAAGCACGACCGCCCGGTGGCGCTCAAGGTGCTCCGACCCGAGTTGGCCGCGGTCATCGGCGGCGAGCGCTTCCTCCGGGAAATCAAGACCACCGCCAATCTGCACCACGCCCACATCCTCCCGCTGCACGACTCCGGCGAGGCCGACGGCCTGGTGTACTACGTGATGCCGTACATCGAGGGCGAGACGCTCCGCGGCCGCATAGACCGGGACAAGCAATTACCGGTGGACGAGGCCGTACGCATTGCCCGCGAGGTGGCCGACGCCCTGGACTACGCCCATCGCCAGGGAGTGATCCACCGCGACATCAAGCCCGACAACATCATGCTGCACGACGGCCATGTGGTGGTGGCGGACTTCGGGATCGCGCTGGCGGCGAGCCGGTCCGACGACGGCACCCGGATGACCGAGACCGGCATGTCCCTCGGCACGCCGCACTACATGAGTCCCGAACAGGCCATGGGCGAGCGGGAAATCCGCGCCTCGAGCGATGTGTACGCCTTGGCCTGCGTACTGTACGAAATGTTGATGGGGGAGCCGCCGTTCACCGGGCCGACCGCCCAGGCCATCATCGCCAAGGTGATGACCGACGAGCCGATGGGGATGAGGGCGCACCGGAAGCGTATCCCGCCACACGTCGAGAGCGCGGTGCTCATCGGCCTCGAAAAGCTCCCCGCCGATCGCTTTGCCACCGCCGCCGAGTTCTCGGCGGCGCTCTCGGGCGCAACGACGACACGCACTGCGCCGAGCGTTGCACCCACGGCGGTGAGTCGCGGGCCATGGCGTCAGGTGGCAATCGCCGCGAGCGTCGTTGCCGTCGCGGCGTTGGCGTTCGGCGTGTGGGCGTGGCGACACCGACCGCCTTCGCCCACGGTACGGGTGTCCGTGGTGTTTCCCGCCGGGGAGCGGATTCACCCAGCCAGTACGCGCCTGTTCACCCTGTCTCGTGACGGCTCGCGCATGGTGTACGTCGGGCCGGACACCGCGGGAGGGAACCAACTCTGGCTTCGCGAAATGAACTCCTTGACGGCGCGTCCCCTGCCGGGCACCAGCGACGCGCTCGCTCCTTTCCTGTCGCCGGACGCGGAGTCAGTCGCTTACTTCACCGGCCATCCGGGAGATCTGCGGGTGGTGTCGGTCAATGGGGGACCATCGCTCACGGTAGTCCGGGATTCCGCAATGCCATGGGGAGGGGACTGGGACGAAGCGGGCATGATATACTTCACCAGCGGGCAGAGCCTCATTGCCCGCGTGGCGGCCGGTGGAGGGATCATCGAAGTGGTGAGCCGGTTGGACTCTGCCAGCGGAGTCTCCGAGCACAACTGGGTGCAAGTCCTCCCGGGCGGTGGGCGCGCCCTGATCCAAATGTGGCACAGCTCTATCGCCGATACCGAAATTGGGCTGCTGGATTTGGCCACCGGCATCGCTACGCCGATCATCGATGGGGTCTACGGTCGCTACATCCCGACGGGTCGCATCGTTTACACCACCGTCAACGGATCACTGCTGAGCGTGCCGATCGATCTTGCCACCGGAACACTCGCTGGTGCTCCCATAGCCGTTGCCGAACGGATCCAGGTCGATGCCAGCAGCGGGTCCGGGCAATTCAGCATCAGTGACAACGGCGTCCTGGCCTACATGCCGGGGGGTGGTGTCGGTAGTGGGCAGGTGGTCTGGGTCGATCGCGCCGGCGAGCAAGCCGCGGTGGACAGCGTGTGGCGAGGCCAGTTCGGCACGATTGCCCTCTCGCCGGACGGCTCGCGGCTGGCGGTGTCGGTACTGGGGAACGATGGAGAGCAGATCTGGGTCAAGCGATTGCCCGACGGTCCCCTGTCACGCCTGACCTTCGGCGGTTCGGCAGGCAGGCCCGCCTGGACGCCTGACGGGCGCCGCGTGACATTCATCCTTACCCGGGAAGGCGGTTTCAGACGCCAGGCCATGATCCAGCGCGCCGACGGCAGCGCCCAGGCCGACTCGCTGGCTGCGGATCCGCGGTCGGTCGAGAACGTGGAGTGGGCGCCCGACGGGAAACGCTTCCTCTTGCGCATCGGAAGTGTCAGCAACTCGCGCGATATTTACCTTGTGACTGTGGGCGACAGCGGGCGGCGCGCACTGGTGTCCGGCCCGGCGGACGAGTATGCCCCCGCGGTGTCACCGGACGGCGAGTGGTTCGCCTACGTCTCCAACGAATCGGGACGGAACGAGGTGTTCGTCCGCTTGGTGGACGATCCGGGGGCGGGACGAACCCAGGTGTCGCTGAACGGCGGTAGCGAGCCCCGCTGGGCCCGCTCCGGGCAGGAGCTGTTCTACCGCACCAGGCGGGGGGAGATGATGGCGGCCGAGGTAACCCTCGGTACTACCTTCAGCGCGCGGCCACCGCGAATCCTGTTCGTGGCCGCCAACCTGGCGACGGACGCATTCCATCATGCGTACGACGTGAGTCGGGACGGGCGGTTCCTGATGATCACTCAGTCGTTCAACGACAACACGGAGCTGGTGATGGTGTTCAACTGGTTCGACGAATTGCGGGGACGGAAATGAAGATGAGGCGGGGTGGCGGGGCTGCGGGGCTGCGGGGCGGTAGCTGGCTTGTGGCGGGTGGCTCGTGGTTGGTGGACGGAAAATCCAACCAGGTCATGCCACCAGCCACGAACTACCAGCCACGGTTGCCCGACTCCATTCTCACGCTGCACGGCGCACCATGACCGATCTCAATCGCCTGACCGCCGCGCTATCCGACCGCTACACCATCGAGCACGAGGTGGGCGCCGGTGGCATGGCCACCGTCTACCTGGCGCAGGACCTCAAGCACGACCGCAAGGTGGCGCTCAAGGTGTTGCGCCCTGAGCTGGCCGCGGTCATTGGCGCGAAGCGATTCCTGGCCGAGATCAAGACCACGGCCAATTTGCAGCATCCCCATATCCTGCCGTTGTTCGACTCGGGCGAGGCCGACTCTTTCCTCTTTTATGTGATGCCGTTCATCGAGGGAGAGTCGTTGCGGGACCGACTCGCACGGGAGAAGCAGCTCCCGGTTGATGAAGCGGTTCGGATCGCGTCCGAAGTGGCCAGCGCGCTCGACTACGCCCACCGGCACGACGTCATCCATCGCGACATCAAGCCGGAAAACATCCTGCTGCACGATGGGCAGGCCCTGGTGGCGGACTTCGGTATCGCCCTGGCCGCCTCCAAGGCCGGCGGCACCCGCATGACCGAAACCGGGATGAGTCTGGGCACGCCGCACTACATGAGCCCCGAGCAGGCCATGGGCGAACGGGAACTCGACGCCCGCTCGGACGTGTACGCCCTCGGCTGTGTGTTGTACGAGATGCTCACCGGGGAGCCGCCGTTTACCGGTCCCACTGCCCAGGCGATCGTCGCCAAGGTCATGACCGCCGACCCGGTGCCGCCCACCGAGTTGCGGAAAACCGTTCCCTTCGGAATCGAAGCGGCGACACTCAGGGCGCTGCAGAAGCTCCCGGCCGACCGGTTTACTTCGCCCAAGGATTTTGCCCAGGCGCTGGCCAGCCCCGATACCGGGGCCGGGCCGCGTACGACCGGGAGAGTCCTCGGCCAGCGGAGGTTTTTCTGGTGGAGTGCTGCCGGGTTCGCCGCCCTCGGTGTCCTGGTAGGCGTTTTGGCAATGTCGTGGATGGATCGTTCAGCGCCGGCCAAGGGAGTGCCGGCTCGGTTCGAGATTGGTACGCCCCTCCTTGGGTTCAATCCCAACCGGGTGATCTCGATCAGCCATGACGGATCGATCATCGCGTACGTCCAGGGAGGTGGCGCGGGGCGCGGGATACGCCTGCGTCCCCTGGACCAACTTGAAGGCACCCTCATCCCCGGCGTCCAGGGAGCAAATCCAACCTTCTCGCCCAACGGTCGTGAGTTGTCCTTTACCAGCTTTGGCCAGACCCAGCTAGTGCAGCTGACCGGAGGCCAGGCGAAAGTCATCTCGGACGTTCACGAAACGCCGTTTCAAGTGTGGGGCGATGATGGGGCCCTGGTGTACACGGGGGTCGACTACGGAATCTATCGTTTGCCCTCAGGCGGTGGTGACCCGGTTCAGGTGAGCTCGCCTGACACGACTCGCAACGAACGACGGCAGCATCTCACCGATGTACTCCCCGGCGGGCGCTATGCTCTGGTATATGGCAACACCGGTGCCGGGGCCGTTGGGGCCCTCTACGCCTTGGACCTCAGCAATGGAGAGCGCCATTACCTTCTCGACGTGGAAGTCCGTGGCGCCTGGTACGTCGGGCACAATACCATGGTCTATGCTACACTGGACAATACCCTGTACGGAGTCGCGTTCGATGTCGCATCATTGCAGACATCGGGAGAATCGGTAAGGCTCGCGGGCCCGGTGGCGTCGATGCCTACGGCACTGGCTCGCGTCTCCGCGTCGCGCACCGGCTCGGTGATCTACCTGGAGCGCAACACCGCGGAACTGGTGGCGGTCAGCAGAGATGGAGCCGCCCGCCTGGTGCTGGGCCATGAGGCCGAGTACCACAACCCACAGGTCAGTCCCGACGGCCGCCGGATTTCGATCGATATCAATGATCCCAGCGGCCGGGACGTGTGGGTCCTGTCGTTGACCCAGGGAACGCTCACCCGGGTGACATTCGACAACAATGGGCACGACGCCATCTGGTCCGCTGACGGCCGGTCGTTGATATACGTGGCGACCCGTGACGGCGCGGTCCGGCTCCTGCGGAGCGACCTCGACGGCACCGCTGGAACCGTGGTGGCTGATGACCCACTGGCCGCTCCCGGTGGCTGGTTGGCTGACGGCACCCTCATCGGTAACCGTTCCTCGACCAATTCCGCCACCGGCTGGGACATCATGACGGTGGGAGGTGGCGGACTCGAATCCGTGATCGCGACCCCGTTCAGTGAAGCCTGGGTCAGGCCGTCGCCCGACGGCCACTGGTTGGCTTACGCGTCCGATGAATCACGCCGTTTCGAAGTGTACCTTCGCCGGGTGGACGGCGTCGGCGGCCGGTTGCAGGTATCGGTGGACGGCGGGTCCGAGCCGATGTGGAGCGCCGACGGCCGCACGCTGTACTATCGCCGCCTCGATCCCGAGGCCACCAATCTCATGGCCGCCACACTCGACCTCGGTGGGGAGCCTGGCGTGATGACGCGAGAGGCGCTGTTTGATTGGGCCGATTACGAAGGCGCGGAGCCACACGCAAACTACGACGTGATGCCCGGTGGCGACGAGTTCATCATGGTGCGGCGCACCCAGGCGGCTCATTTGATTCTGATCCAGAACGTGCACCTGTTGGTGCACGGCAGCGAGCAATAGCGAGAGCCTCAACGCTTGAATCACCCGCCACCGATACCTCGTCCGGGTAGGGATCACCCAGATCCAAACCGGAGGAGTATCATGATCACAGCCCAAAGGGCGACTGGCCGGATCGTCCGCACACTCGGCATCGTCGCGGCGCTCGGCGCCGGCGTCACGATATCGCTGTCGGCCCAGGCCCTTGGCGGTGGAACCAAGAACGCTATCGAGACCCAGGTCGCCGATCTCGAAGCCATGCGGGACAAGTTCCTCGCCCTGGCCGAGGCGTTTCCCGAAGACAAGTATGATTGGCGTCCCATGGAGGGCGTGCGGTCGGTGCAAGACGTGATGTCGCTCATCGCCGCTGAAGGCGTGTTGTTCCCCACCATGTGGGGCTTCGACAAGCCGGACTGGGTGGCCGAGGGAGGATTTCGCGGAGAGATGGGCCGGCTGGGTGAGCTCTCCAAAGAAGATCTGATGATGGAGGTCGAGCGCTCGTTCAACCACGTCATCGGACTGGTCGAGGGCCTGAGCAAAGAGGATCGAGCTCGGCAGGTGGATTTTTTCGGCCTCACCGTCGATCTCGGCACGGCCGTCAGCCTGATGGCCAACGACATGCACGAGCACCTGGGGCAGTCGATCGCCTACGCACGAATGAACCAGATCGTGCCTCCGTGGAGCCGACCGGACGGCGAATGAGGAGGCCAGCCGCGGTTGCCAGCGGTATTCACGTCTTGGAACGGCAGGCCGATGGGTCGTGGAAAATCGCCTGGGATGTTTGGAACAGCAGCGACCCAGCGCCGGAGATGTGAGCTCGGTGGGGGCAGCGAGGGCAGCGGGGCGGCGGGTTACTGGCCGTCCCCGTCGCCGGGTTCCAGGTACCGCCGCACTTCACTACGCAGCCGATCGAGCTTGCGCCTGAGCGCGCGGCCGCTCAGTACGAAGGCTGTTCGCGCCACCGCGATGCCGGCGGCTGCTCCGGTACTCAGGATGGCGATCGTTCCCAGGATCCCAGGTTGTATCTCGTCGATTCTGAGAACGGCTGCGCCAATGCTGACGATGAGTGGAAGGATATAGCTTGCGGCCGCCGCCTCAGTGCGGTCGGCGATGATGTCAACGGCCACGTCATCGCGACGTGGGGTAACGGTCACCGTCACTCTGTCAAGCGTCCCCTTGTTGTGCCATTCAAGCGACCCCATCACCTCGCTAGCTTTTCCCTGTTGTCCCATCACGGCGCGCATGACGTTGAGCAAGTCGGTCATTTCGCTCAGCGGTACGGTGGTAGGCACTTCGTCTCGCATGTGATAGCGCAGGGGACCGCCAAGCAGGCCGGCTACCGAAGGTAGCTCGCCTGGCTTCAAGGCTTGTGCGGCTCGCGCCACCTGAAAGGGTGCGATACCAACCTCAGCGCCCAGGGCCTGCACGCCACCGAGGGTCATGCCGTGGTCGGTCGGCTGCGCCTCGGCTTCCGACGCCCGTTTGACGATGTCCTGTACTTCGGTGTCGCTGTAACGGCGATGCGAAACGGGTTGACGCTGGCGCAAGAGGTCTAGGAAGTCCGTCGGGGATGATGGGCGCTCTTCCGGTTTGAGGGCCAAGGCCCGAACCAGGGCAGGCTCGACCTGCGGCGGCAAGTGGTCCAGTTGCGAACGGTGGGTGGCTGGCGCGTCGATCAATCGGTGCTGGCGCAAGGCTTCCTCAGCCACCCAAAAACGGGGTGTGGCACCCAGCAACATTTCATACACCACACACCCCAGGCTGAATACGTCGCTCCGCTCGTCGAGATCCGTCATGCCTGCCGCTTGCTCCGGGCTCATGTACCCTGGCGTCCCAATGGGGAAGCCGGTCCGCGTCAGCTCCCGTCCGCCGAGCGAGCTGAGCGCTTTGGCTATGCCGAAATCGGCGACGACGGCATGCCCGTTGTTCAGCAGGATGTTCTCGGGCTTGACGTCGCGGTGCACTACCCCCTGCCGATGGGCGTAAGTCAGCGCTCCGGCCACCTCGGCCGTGATCGCCATCACCTGCTCGAGTGGAAGGGGACCTTCTCGATCCATGAGTTGGCGCAACGATTCGCCGGCCACGTACGGCATGACGTACAGCAGGGTGCCATCGAGGTCGGCCGAGTCGAGCAGTGGCAGGATGTGGGGGTGATTGAGCCGGGCGGCGATTTGGATCTCGCGCAGGAAGCGGTCGGCGCCCAGGGAAGCGGCCAAGTCGGGCTTGAGCACCTTGACCGCCACCTCGCGTCGGTGCTTCAGGTCGGTAGCGAGGTACACGGTTGCCATGCCACCGCGGCCGATCTCCCGCTGGAGCTGATAGCGGTCCGCCAGGGCTTCGCGCAGGGGTTCGGGCAGGGCAGGAGTGACCGTCATGGGCGCTGCGGTGCTCCGTGTGGGAGGACGATACAAGGATAACGCCGATAGTCGGCGCCCGCACGGCCGGTCTGACTGGCTTAAATGCCTGTCGGAGCGTATTCTACGCGGCGAGGGCAGCGGGGGCTCTTAGCCAACAGCCGTCAGCTGCCTGTCCACCGTCTACCTCCACCACATCATGACAGAAACGACCGAACGTCTCTCCTCGGCCCTGGCCGACCGTTATAAGATCCTCAGCCGCCTCGGCGAGGGCGGCATGGCCACCGTCTACCTGGCCGAGGACCTCAAGCACAAGCGCCAGGTCGCGGTAAAGGTCCTCAAGCCGGAACTCGCCGCCGTCCTCGGCGCCGAGCGCTTCGTGCAGGAAATCACCACCACCGCCAGCCTGCAGCACCCTCACATCCTCCCGCTGTTCGACTCGGGCGAGGCCGACGGCTTCCTTTATTACGTCATGCCCTACATCGAGGGCGAGACGCTCCGGGCCAAGCTGGATCGTGAGACCCAGCTCGGCATCGACGAGGCGGTCAAGATCACCACCGACGTGGCCGACGCGCTCGACTACGCCCACCGCCACGGCATCATCCACCGCGACATCAAGCCGGAAAATAT